>NZ_LSIA01000205.1:0-21548 GCF_001556015.1 Novosphingobium sp. CCH12-A3
CTCCGTGGGGTTTGACGGAACAACGGCATAGCCGATCCGGCCTGCATAGGATCTATTACGACACCGAACTGGCGTTCGGGTCAGAGGATCCGGCCAATCCAGCGATGACACGGCGCGTCGTCACGCTGATGCGGCCTGCGGACTACTGATCATTGTGAGGGACAGGCATATCGCTGCGTCACCCGGCAGCCGCCCAAAACCTGATGGGGAGGTAAAAAGCGCATGAGCAGACACAAAGTACCGCTTCGTGACGGGGTTGCGGCGGCAAGTGCCTATGTTGGCTGGGACCGCCCCTTGCAGACATACTTTGCGCAGGTTCTGAGCGCGCCTGACGAGGACGGGGAGGAGACCGAACTCGTGTGGGTCGGCACTGCCTTCGGCGAGCTGCCCCGCGCGGTTGACGCAATCCGCGTACTCGAACCCTACTGCCAGATCGAGGCAAGTCTTGCCGCACAGCTAGAGATCGACAGGATGGCATGCCTCGCCACGCGCGACGGACCCAATCAGCTCGAAGCCAAGGCTTTCATGGCGCGTGTCAGCCAGATCAAGGACACCGAGCCGGAAGCTTAGGTCGGCACGGACCGCGCATGGCTCGAAGCAGGGCCGGTTCATCTCCAAACCACACATCGAGGCTCCTCAGCCCTCTGGGCTGGACAGGATGACGCGCGCCTGCGGTGGCTGGCGCACGGGCCGGGCCACGGGCCCGGAGGAGAGGGGGGATGGGAGAAGGTGTTCCGGACAAGGGGTTCGGACAGCATCAGGAGAATGTGACATGAACATCGGCACCCTCAAGGCCAACGCAGAAGGCGTTCACATCGGCCGCATCACCACCCTGACCTTCAGCGCAACGGTTGCTCTGCGGGCCTTCGAATCCAGCAATGAGCGCGCACCCAAGTTCGACCTTATGGCGCTCTCGGCGGACCGCCGCAGCTGGGTCAAGATCGGCGCGCTGTGGGAATACTCGTCGAACGAGACCGGTGAATGCTTCCTGTCGGGCCAGATCGACGATCCCAGCCTCTCGGCGCCGATCCCGGTCGCCATGTTCCAGCAGAACGACGGCAGCTTCAATGTCGCCTGGCGGCGTTCGAAGCCCAAGGCGTCGCTCGACGGCTTCGGCAGCGAGAGCGAAGGCGCCCTGCCGCCGCTCACCGCCACCGGCGACGAACCGGCCAGCGACCGCAGCGTTGACAGCGCCGCTGCCACCGGCGACGGTCTGGGCGAAAGCACCGCTCCGGCACCCAAGGGCAAGACGCGCGTGAGCGTCGACGCCTGACCGGGACAAGCCCCCCGTGACCGGTGCCGCGACCCGCGCCGGTCACATCGGGAAGGCCCGTCCGCGCATTTGTCGCGGGCGGGCCTTTTCTTTTGCCCGCTGCTGTCGGGCTTGGCAGAACTGCTGAAGGAACTCGGCCCACAAGAGGGAAGGGGGAGGTGCCGTTCGAGCAAAGGAGGCTTGAATGGCACAGACAAACTGGACTCTCGATCTTGGCGGGGCTCCGTGGAACGAAGACTGCGCGCAGATCGGCCACACCCTAAACTTCGACCTCGTGAATACTGCCGAAGCCATGCTCTACAGGGCTGCGCTGATCGCGGTAGCTGGCTTCCCGCCTGCCGGCATCACCTTGCGGATCAAGGCCAACGCCCATGACTTCGGAACCTACCGGACGGTCGAGGCGCGCATCGACGACGACCAGGACGATGGCAGCCATGCCAGCTATCTCGAGACCCTCGAGATCGGCATCGCCTTCTGGCATCAGGCCGGGTTCGCACCGCCTGAATTTAGCAAGCTGACAGCCAGCAGTCAGCTTGTGAGTTTCGTCGTGGATGCCGTCGCAAGCGCGCTGCGGATCACACGGCCGAGCAGCACCGGCGCATTCTTCCCAGCGTCCTCCGGACCGCTTCACCGGAACCTCACCGCAGCCTTTCCGGAGGCGGCGCAGCGCGCCTTTTCCGAAGCGAGCCTGCCATGCTGACCGACAGCGAGCGCTTCGCCTTCAGCGTCTGGCGGATCCATGCGTTCGCCTCGACGGGCAATGCCTACGACGCCGTGCAGACCGACGAGAGCATCGCAGCCGGTGACACCCTGCTTGTTCTCGATGAACGGGTTGTCGGTGTCGCGATGACTTGGCCTTTTGCCATCACGGCACAGCCGGGCAAGCTTCACGCGGTCTGTGCGCCTGGCGCTGGCGAAACCCTTGGGCACATTGAAAGGGCGCTCGATGTTCCAGACGGGTCAATCGCTCGAGCCTGCCGCCTCGCAAGGACACTGGGCATTGCGATTGATGCGGGCCTCGTCCCGTGGCTGTCTGAGCCGCTGGCGAGAGATGGGGACGACTAGCGCGGCGAGTGGCGCCACAGAAATCTTGCTATTTTGGCAATAATTGCTATTTTAAGGCCAAGAGGAGATACCACCATGCCAGCGACGGCGAATGAGCACCCCAGGATTCCCCTGACCCGGTTTCACAACAACACCGGCGAGTTCCTTGATCTCGCAACCAAACAGCCGGTCGTCCTCACCAGCCATGGGCGCGAGCGACATGTCATCGCAGATAGCGAATATTTCCGCCATCTTGAACAGGCAGCACGCGGTGTGATCGCCGGCCACATGAATATCGAAGCTGTCGCTTCGTCCGACATGACCGAAGCCGATCGCAAGGCTTTCGCTAATGCACGGCCTTCGGCCAGTGAACTCGCCAATGACCGCTGGGAAGACTGACCGCCCCGCCGCAGGCCATATCCTCCGATACGTCTATCTCTTCGAGGAAGAGCAGAGACGGGGCCGCGACGAAGGCGTCAAGGAACGCTTTGTCGTCGTCGTTGGTGTGGAAGGGTCACGCTACCTGGTCGCGGCGATCACGACCAAGGGCGAGGGGCGCAAGAACGCTGTCGCAATCCCCGATGAGATCGCACGCGCAGCCGGGCTCGCTCCGGGCAGCGCCATTGTCGTTTCGGAATTCAACCGGTTCACCTGGCCCGGGTTCGACATCAGACCCCTGATGAAGCAGCCCGGGTACATTGCCGGACGACTCCCACCGCGGTTCACGGCAAAGACCATCGATGCCATCGCAGCCTGGGGCGCCGCTGCCGTCGATCGCGATTGATTGCCGCAACGCAGAGACAGGCAGCCCCCTTGGAGCCATGTCTGACCCCGCATCAAGGCCAGTATGGCGGCAACTTCGGGGATCGGCACCCCAGGTAGCCAAAATCGGGTCTTCCGGACGACAGCCACAAAGAGTCTATTCGCTCCCTAAAATCGGTGAGGACGGGCGATCGATCCTGCGATCATCACCGTCGACAGCAAGCTCCTGCGAGCCGAGACGCGGCGAGGTCGATGTCCAGGCGTGCGATAAGCTCCTGTGCCAACAGCACGTCCGCCGCCCAGTGCCCCTGCCTCTCTGGTCGAGCTTAGGGCCAACCTGCAGAAATGCGAGCCGTGTTGCCCGGCAAGCCGGGCTGCCCGCACCATCTCGCTTTCTGAGGTTTCCCGCGCGCCGCAGCGCGCGGTGTCCCAGCTCTCTCGCCGAGGCTCGATAAGGGCACCGGCGGACGAGCCGTCGGCACCAAGGAGGCTCATGCAATGAACATCGTCAACCTCGTCGGCCGTCTCGCCAAGGATCCCGTTGCCCGCGACCGCAGCGACACCCGCATCACCGAACTGATCCTCGTGACCGAGCGTCCGGTCATCCGCGACGGCAAGGTCCAGAAGGATCCGGGAACCGGCTACCCGGTCAAGGATGCAGAATTCCACAAGGTCACCGTCTTCAATGGCCTCGGGCTCCCGCTGCGCCAGCACAAGGCCAAGGGTGACCAACTCGCCGTGACGGGCCGCATCCACTACTCGCGCTGGCAGGACGCCGAAGGCAATGACCGCTATGGCTGCGAGATCATCGCCGAGAACGTCGAGTTTCTCTGACCGGGAGGGGCGGCGCGCAGGCGTCGCCCGAGCCCTTTCAGGGGGGCGACAGCTGGACACCGGTGGCGTCCAGCTTGGTTCCCCGGTGACCGCAGCTGCAGCGCAAGTGCCGCGCGACGATCTCCAGCTTCATCGGGATGGATTTGGCAAAGCATCGGTCTCGCAGTTTGGCCGCCGGAACGATCACAACGCGGCGGCATGCGAGACATTCAACCTGTGCGTTGAGGCCATGGCGAACCAGATCGGCCACCGTATCGAGACGCTTGCTGCCCATAGCCACGGCAGAACATCATAAGAACATTAGTTGTCAAGCGTGCTGCGGGGTTGCGCAATCGGCCTGATCAGAAAGACCCGCAAACCGAATAACAAGACACTTTGCGCCGAAGCAAAAAAGCGCAATAATCCCGCACATTGCAGCTGAGGAGTATGACATCATGGCACTCTTTAGGGTAAATCTCGACGAACAGCTCGAGGAGCATCTGGATAACGCAGCCCAGTACCAGCGGCACGATCGATCCGAAATCGTCCGACAAGCGCTGACCGAGTATTTCAGTTCAGCTCAGAACCACGTCCACGACGACGAAGCCATCTGGGACGAATGGCGCGACTTCTCCCGAACCGTGCTCGACGCACAACAAAAGGCGATCATAGCCGCCATCCGAACCCTTCCCGATGAGGCATGGGCCTCGCGGAGCGAAACGCTCGATCGCCTAACCAAGGCCATCGAAGACGTCGAATGGGACCAGGGCATTGAGCCGATCTATGAAATCTTGAGAGAAAAGGTGATCGAAAAATCGCTCGCCTTCGCCACTAACCCCGAGATCGAACCCACCAACCGAAGCTACCCGTTCGCGCCCATCATCCGCTTCGACATTGGCTTTGCAACCGATGACCTCTACTCGGTCCGGCTGCCGCTGATCCAGGCATTCTTCCAATACTACTGGGAAGCAGGCGAAGCGGCTTTCGATGAAATACCAGCCATCTGGGAAGCTGCCAAAGCGCGCATAGATGCTGGCGAAAGGCGCCCCTCAAATGAGGAAGCTGCAGCGGCGCGACGGACCTCTGGCTAGGAAATGGTGCTCTGGCAAGCGGAGTGGTTGATGTATCATCTTCCGTACGCGCGCCTTGCATGAGGCTACCGTCATGCAAGCGGCCTTGCTTCAAACTTGGTTGCCCCCTCGCAGGATAAACAGTGGGTGGCGTCTCCCGACCTCTGGCCGGGATCGCGCTCTATTCCGCCCCGTGCGCTGCGGCCCCGTCTTCACGAAGGCTTCGCGCACCCAAGGCTTCACCGAGCCCCTGAAAGGTCTCGGTCCTTCAGGTGACGATCGCTGACGCATTTGGCCGCTGGCCACGCTTGCGCGCTGCCGCCTGATGAGCGGCGCTCTCAAGCGGCTCGGGCTGCGCCGGGGCATTGCGTTTCTGATGGCCCGCCGGCTCTCGGTTCCGCCGCTCGCGGCCGAGTTGCCGCGCGCGATTTCACGTTTCAAACTTCTTCGTTTATCAGACCTTTGAAAGGAGATGAGATATGGCCAACGTCAGTGGGTCGGAGCGCAAACGGCGCAAGAAAACGCGCGAAGAGAATTCCGTTTGCGCACGCTGCAGCATAACGCTTAGCGACGGATGTGCGGACACTCATCATGATTTTGAGCGTGGCGATAAGCGATACACGGATGAAGCTCATCGACATGCTGTGTGCAAGCCGTGCCATCGAGGCATTCATCAAGTCTTTCCGCAACAAGCCGTCCCTCTTTCCGAGGTGTTGGCCAAGGAGGCATCAGGTGAGATCAAGATTGCCAGAATCTGCTGTGCGAACTGTGCATAGACACCGCCGCCGCAGCCATCTCGGCTATTGTCGTTTCCGCGGCAAACTGCACGAAGCTGCCGGTCTGCTTCAAGTACGGCTCCTGCTCGTCACTTAATGTGGCCCGCCACTGGTATGGACCCTATCGGTCCTCCTGATCCAGACGGACCGCCTTTTCGATGAAGCCCTGTGGCTCTCTCACGAAATGCGCTGCGTCTGATTGCAGAACCGTCCTGACGACAGCTTCCCTGCTTGGCTGAATGATCGCACCCTCCGGCGTTGCAAAGACGCAGTCGAGTTGCCGCGCGACGTCGCAGACCCCGCCGACCAAAGGCAAAGAGAGATCTGCCGCGTCGAAGCGGACCTGGATTTCTTCGATGAATTCGTCATCGAAGCTCACCTGAATGTCGTCCGCAGGTTCGTCACCCCACACCCGGAGACCGGTGTACGATCGCGGCTTCTCGGGCAGCAGCATGTCGAGTTTTGCGAACAGCGCATCCGCCTTTGCGATGGGCAGTGCCAGAACAACTTCCTCGAGCTGCCCGCGGCTCATCCGTGCTGCGTGGACCCCTGCGATACGCGCCGCAGAGGCAGGGATGAGGTTGATGACGAACTGCCAGACGGCCATGGCCCGAACATAGCGTCAATGCGGGCTCCGACAATGGGCTCGTTCGCTAAGTGCCGCCCATGCGGGCAGGGCAGCGCCCCTTACCCGCGAACGCGCCTTTCCTTGCCAGGAAGGCGTTCGCGCTCGGAGCTTTCCGACCGTAATGCGTGCTGCTGCGAGCAGGCGGGTCATTCGGTATCCTCCGTCCGGTCAAGGATCGGCTCAGGCTGTCGCTGCGCTTGCCTTCACCGCCCGCGTGGCGGTGATGCCCGCTTTGCGGCATCATCCCTGACAGTCCGTCGTCTTGCGACCAGCCCCGCCAAACGGTCTCTCAAGATGGGGGGAGTTCCCGCTGTAACCCCTTCGCAGGGCCGAAGGGGCGGCCCGGTGTGGCGCTGAAGCGCCTGACCGGCCCTGCCTTCGTCTCACCTGCTCGAGGGCGGGAACGTCTCTTCCACACACACAGGAACACCTGCCGAAACCTATCGGCGGCCGCCCCTTGGTCAAGGATCGCGGTCCCCCCAATTTTCAGCAATCGCGGCTGTCTCGCTGCGCTCGCGCCACGCTTGGCAGAAAATCGGTTCCCCCACGCCCGCCATGGCGGCGGCGAGACGAGCTCGCCGTCCCTGACACGGTTCGTCCGGCCCGATGGGTTTTTGGCTGTTCCCAATGTGGGGACGATTTCAAAAATCGGAGGCTTTTATGACTTTTTTCAATTCGTTCGCAGATCTGGCTCAGGCACGGATCAATCTCGCCGATGCTCGTGAAGGGATCACGGAATCCTATGACGGAGCGTTTCTTGAACACAGCGATCTGGCAAAGCTCAACATCATCGAGGCTCCAATCGCCGCAGAGATGCCGGATCCCGACATGGCGCGCCGCGCCGTGGAGATGGCAATCGGAACGATCTTCGATGTCCTCAAGGACACGCGCATGGAGGAATTTGCGCAGCAACTCGCCTGGGGCATGGTCAACTCCTTCCACATGACCGCACGCCTGGCTGAAGGTCGCGAGGACGATGCTGCAAAGAAGCTGGGCGAAATGGCCCGCCACTTCGACCCTTCGGAGATTTACGCTGTCGAGCTCGAGGAAACACAACAGCTCTGCCAGACACTGCAAGGATGCCGCGAAGCGCTCGAGGCGATGCGCGATCATGCAGCGGACGTCTACCGGGTCGAAACCGGTCGCCCCTTCACGGCCGCACGGGGATCGCAAGTCAGCAAGAACGGGGTTACCGCAAGCCAGGTGCAGGCACGCGATTTCCTCGCCGCACGCGCCAAGGATCGCAGGGCACAATTCCAGCCCGATGGCCCGCTGGTGATCGTGTCAGGTGGCCAGAAGGATTGGCACGATTTTGCGATGATCTGGGCTATCCTCGACGACATCAAGTCGCGGATCCCGAACATGGTCCTGGGCACGACCGGCATGCGCAAGGGCGTCGACGCCATGGCCGGTGCATGGGCGCAGCAGAACGGGGTCAACACGATCCTGTTCGTCCCCGATCAGCGCCACGGCAACCGGGCTCCGTTCCTGCGCAACGAGAGCATCGTTAAGCTGAACCCTGTTGAAGCGATCATCGGTGAAGGGTCGGGCATCCAGTCCAACCTTGCACAGCGCCTCCGTCAGGCAGGCGTGCCGCTGCACATCCGCCGGATCAGTGATCAGGCGCAGGTTCGGTCGCGCAACTTTGCGTGAGCGCTCTTCGGAAGGCTCCGGCTTATCCCGGGGCCTTCCGCTCTTCTTTTGCGCAAGGGGCGGGCTCTGGGGGCATCGAACCCCCTTCGCCCGCTGACGCGAGCATCGCGATCCCCTGAGTTTATCAGGCGCGCTTGTGCCTTGGCTCGGCGCGCCTTGCCCATGCTCGATGCTTTGCATCTTGCGGGCATCGCTGCCGCACTAACTGCCACACCCGGACAATGGGTCGACCAGCCATCCTTGGGGTGAACCAGAACCACCTGGCGGCATTCTGCCACCAGCTCAGGTAGTGAGAAAGAAGAGGGGGATGGAGGAGACGAGCAGCGACAGGAGGCAAAGATGCTCGTCACATTCCGCGTCAAGGATATCGAGACAAGGCTCAATTCGAAACCGGCTCAGATATGCCCGCCAGAGCTCGCAGCACTGATGCGCAGACTGCACACCGCCAACAGCACGATCGATGCAGACCCAGGCGAATTCCTGGCCGCGCCCCTGAACTTCGAGATCAATGCCAACGCGCTTGCGATCGCCGAGTTCGCATCCTGTTTCGACCATCGCCCGGAAATGATCGCGATCGTCGAGGAAGCACAGTTTCTTGGACGAATGCTGCGGATCGAGCACCACCAATACGACGCACCGATCACGATGCGGGTGAGTGAGCACATTGCACTGGTAGGCGACATCACAATGAGCAGCGACCTTGCTGCAAAGGTGCTCACCTCGCTTGGCTACCACCGCCAAGAATCTGGCCAACTGTCCCTGCAAAAGCTTGGGACAGCGCTCGAGGATCACCGGACTTATGCGGCTTTCGCCAAGGCAGGAATCACTCCGCTCTTCGAAAGCCTCGCGTTCATCGCCGCCACCGATTGTGGAGAGCAACATCCGCTGCTCGAATGGACCTCATGACTATCCGGACAGCAGTTCACGAGCAGCCACGAACCGACTGAACTCGTCGCCATGTTTAACGCTCGATCTGCAAATTGCCTCCTGCAGGATCGAGGTGGAAAAGGGTGCCCGGCACGTTGCCGCGGTGCCCTTTTTTCATGCCCCCTGGGTCACGGCACTGCCGAACAACCACATTCCGGCACATAGCTTTCGCGAAGTCGCTGGTAACGCATGCCTCCCGCCGCAGGCACGTCCACCACCATCGCCATGAGCACCCCGCCAGCATACTGGTCAACCACTAATTTCCCGACCGAGAAGCCGTGCTGCGCCGGCTTCCGCACCATCGAAAAATTAGCGGTCAAGCCTCCGCTTCGCTCCGGTGACCAGCACACTGACGGGGCGCTGTTTCATGGCATGGCGGACGAGCCGCCGAGCGCCAGGAGGCAAGGTCATGTGCTACACAACAGAAAGCTACGAAGACGACATTTCAGTGCTTCGCCAGATCAATCCCAACATCATCGCCCTTGATGAAAAAACGCTCGAAGCTGAGCGGCGCTCCTACCACACATTCTTCGACGTCCATGTCGTCGAGACCCGGGACGGGTACATCCTCATTGAGGAGGGAGACTATGGCGAGCTGCCGATGCACCTGATCGATCAGATCGTCTACACCGCTACAGGCAAAATGGCCGATGAATTCTGACGAGACAGGGCGGTGGTCACCGCCGCCCAACTCGGCAAAAATCAGGCCTCACCCGCCGAGCTTTTCGAGAGCAGAAATCGCTACCTTTGGCTTCACTTTGACGGCTAGCTCCAGAAGGGCAATCGCCGTATCCTGACCGACCTTTTTGATGAGCCGATTCAGCTCTCGTTCTGCTTCCTCACGCTCAAGCTCTGCAAGCTTCTGCCGGCGCTCCTCCAGCTCCTTTTCCGCTGCTGCCAGGGCAGATCGTTCGCGTTCAAGTTTCGACACCATTGCGCATTCCTCCAAGCCTTGAAAGACCATGCGAAGATGCACCAATCGCAGGGTCTGTTCGAGGCATTTTTTTGCTTGCTGCTCTCGCGATACTTCATCTCGAAGCATGCCCAAATTGGACGCCCACCTTGATCGAACGTGGTGCCAATGACGTGACACAGCGGTCCACAGAGGCAGGCCAAACGTCTGTGGTCAGTTCGCGAGTCCGGCTCGCCGGCACATTCCCCCCGGAAGACCAGCTGGGCCAGTGATCCCCCTATGGCACTGAACCTAGCACAGGGCCTAAGTCCCTAATTTTATGCACACCGTACACCGCTGCGCGGTAGGCTGATGCAGCGAAGTTCTGCATATTTCACAATCAGTTAGGTAAGATTTTGCTCGAAATTCGCACGGTGCAGTCCGCTGCATACCGTCCAGTGCTCCATCATAAATATAAAAATACAGGGGCTTAGCGCTGCACCGGGCTGCATCTTCTAAGCTCTTGGCAAGGGGGCTGCAGCGTTATATACTCGGTCCTGCGATAGACGAACCACGCCTGAAAAGGTGTGGTAGTGGAAAAGAAACAGTTTCAGAGCGTCGGTGTAACGCTCAGCCCAAGGATGATCGACGTCGTCGATCAACTTGCGGCAAGCCGCGGTGTATCGCGGTCAGAAGCCATCCGCATTGCCCTTGAAGTCGGTATTCCGCTCCTGAAGGCGGGACTATCGCTCAATGCCGAGCGGGCTGTTACAATCCTCGAGCATACCCAGCTTGCGCTCTCGCTCATCGTCCAGGAGCAATATCCGGCTGATGCCGAACACCTGATCGCTCAGGCGCTCTCCAACGTGCGAGAGCATCATGGCTGAAGACATCAGGTTCAGCAAAAAAGCTGCCACTCTCACCCACGCTTCCGCGCGCGGAAGCGTGGGTGAGAGTGGCAGCTTTTTTGCTGAACCTGATGTCTTCAGCCATGATGCTCTCGCACGTTGGAGAGCGCCTGAGCGATCAGGTGTTCGGCATCAGCCGGATATTGCTCCTGGACGATGAGCGAGAGCGCAAGCTGGGTATGCTCGAGGATTGTAACAGCCCGCTCGGCATTGAGCGATAGTCCCGCCTTCAGGAGCGGAATACCGACTTCAAGGGCAATGCGGATGGCTTCTGACCGCGATACACCGCGGCTTGCCGCAAGTTGATCGACGACGTCGATCATCCTTGGGCTGAGCGTTACACCGACGCTCTGAAACTGTTTCTTTTCCACTACCACACCTTTTCAGGCGTGGTTCGTCTATCGCAGGACCGAGTATATAACGCTGCAGCCCCCTTGCCAAGAGCTTAGAAGATGCAGCCCGGTGCAGCGCTAAGCCCCTGTATTTTTATATTTATGATGGAGCACTGGACGGTATGCAGCGGACTGCACCGTGCGAATTTCGAGCAAAATCTTACCTAACTGATTGTGAAATATGCAGAACTTCGCTGCATCAGCCTACCGCGCAGCGGTGTACGGTGTGCATAAAATTAGGGACTTAGGCCCTGTGCTAGGTTCAGTGCCATAGGGGGATCACTGGCCCAGCTGGTCTTCCGGGGGGAATGTGCCGGCGAGCCGGACTCGCGAACTGACCACAGACGTTTGGCCTGCCTCTGTGGACCGCTGTGTCACGTCATTGGCACCACGTTCGATCAAGGTGGGCGTCCAATTTGGGCATGCTTCGAGATGAAGTATCGCGAGAGCAGCAAGCAAAAAAATGCCTCGAACAGACCCTGCGATTGGTGCATCTTCGCATGGTCTTTCAAGGCTTGGAGGAATGCGCAATGGTGTCGAAACTTGAACGCGAACGATCTGCCCTGGCAGCAGCGGAAAAGGAGCTGGAGGAGCGCCGGCAGAAGCTTGCAGAGCTTGAGCGTGAGGAAGCAGAACGAGAGCTGAATCGGCTCATCAAAAAGGTCGGTCAGGATACGGCGATTGCCCTTCTGGAGCTAGCCGTCAAAGTGAAGCCAAAGGTAGCGATTTCTGCTCTCGAAAAGCTCGGCGGGTGAGGCCTGATTTTTGCCGAGTTGGGCGGCGGTGACCACCGCCCTGTCTCGTCAGAATTCATCGGCCATTTTGCCTGTAGCGGTGTAGACGATCTGATCGATCAGGTGCATCGGCAGCTCGCCATAGTCTCCCTCCTCAATGAGGATGTACCCGTCCCGGGTCTCGACGACATGGACGTCGAAGAATGTGTGGTAGGAGCGCCGCTCAGCTTCGAGCGTTTTTTCATCAAGGGCGATGATGTTGGGATTGATCTGGCGAAGCACTGAAATGTCGTCTTCGTAGCTTTCTGTTGTGTAGCACATGACCTTGCCTCCTGGCGCTCGGCGGCTCGTCCGCCATGCCATGAAACAGCGCCCCGTCAGTGTGCTGGTCACCGGAGCGAAGCGGAGGCTTGACCGCTAATTTTTCGATGGTGCGGAAGCCGGCGCAGCACGGCTTCTCGGTCGGGAAATTAGTGGTTGACCAGTATGCTGGCGGGGTGCTCATGGCGATGGTGGTGGACGTGCCTGCGGCGGGAGGCATGCGTTACCAGCGACTTCGCGAAAGCTATGTGCCGGAATGTGGTTGTTCGGCAGTGCCGTGACCCAGGGGGCATGAAAAAAGGGCACCGCGGCAACGTGCCGGGCACCCTTTTCCACCTCGATCCTGCAGGAGGCAATTTGCAGATCGAGCGTTAAACATGGCGACGAGTTCAGTCGGTTCGTGGCTGCTCGTGAACTGCTGTCCGGATAGTCATGAGGTCCATTCGAGCAGCGGATGTTGCTCTCCACAATCGGTGGCGGCGATGAACGCGAGGCTTTCGAAGAGCGGAGTGATTCCTGCCTTGGCGAAAGCCGCATAAGTCCGGTGATCCTCGAGCGCTGTCCCAAGCTTTTGCAGGGACAGTTGGCCAGATTCTTGGCGGTGGTAGCCAAGCGAGGTGAGCACCTTTGCAGCAAGGTCGCTGCTCATTGTGATGTCGCCTACCAGTGCAATGTGCTCACTCACCCGCATCGTGATCGGTGCGTCGTATTGGTGGTGCTCGATCCGCAGCATTCGTCCAAGAAACTGTGCTTCCTCGACGATCGCGATCATTTCCGGGCGATGGTCGAAACAGGATGCGAACTCGGCGATCGCAAGCGCGTTGGCATTGATCTCGAAGTTCAGGGGCGCGGCCAGGAATTCGCCTGGGTCTGCATCGATCGTGCTGTTGGCGGTGTGCAGTCTGCGCATCAGTGCTGCGAGCTCTGGCGGGCATATCTGAGCCGGTTTCGAATTGAGCCTTGTCTCGATATCCTTGACGCGGAATGTGACGAGCATCTTTGCCTCCTGTCGCTGCTCGTCTCCTCCATCCCCCTCTTCTTTCTCACTACCTGAGCTGGTGGCAGAATGCCGCCAGGTGGTTCTGGTTCACCCCAAGGATGGCTGGTCGACCCATTGTCCGGGTGTGGCAGTTAGTGCGGCAGCGATGCCCGCAAGATGCAAAGCATCGAGCATGGGCAAGGCGCGCCGAGCCAAGGCACAAGCGCGCCTGATAAACTCAGGGGATCGCGATGCTCGCGTCAGCGGGCGAAGGGGGTTCGATGCCCCCAGAGCCCGCCCCTTGCGCAAAAGAAGAGCGGAAGGCCCCGGGATAAGCCGGAGCCTTCCGAAGAGCGCTCACGCAAAGTTGCGCGACCGAACCTGCGCCTGATCACTGATCCGGCGGATGTGCAGCGGCACGCCTGCCTGACGGAGGCGCTGTGCAAGGTTGGACTGGATGCCCGACCCTTCACCGATGATCGCTTCAACAGGGTTCAGCTTAACGATGCTCTCGTTGCGCAGGAACGGAGCCCGGTTGCCGTGGCGCTGATCGGGGACGAACAGGATCGTGTTGACCCCGTTCTGCTGCGCCCATGCACCGGCCATGGCGTCGACGCCCTTGCGCATGCCGGTCGTGCCCAGGACCATGTTCGGGATCCGCGACTTGATGTCGTCGAGGATAGCCCAGATCATCGCAAAATCGTGCCAATCCTTCTGGCCACCTGACACGATCACCAGCGGGCCATCGGGCTGGAATTGTGCCCTGCGATCCTTGGCGCGTGCGGCGAGGAAATCGCGTGCCTGCACCTGGCTTGCGGTAACCCCGTTCTTGCTGACTTGCGATCCCCGTGCGGCCGTGAAGGGGCGACCGGTTTCGACCCGGTAGACGTCCGCTGCATGATCGCGCATCGCCTCGAGCGCTTCGCGGCATCCTTGCAGTGTCTGGCAGAGCTGTTGTGTTTCCTCGAGCTCGACAGCGTAAATCTCCGAAGGGTCGAAGTGGCGGGCCATTTCGCCCAGCTTCTTTGCAGCATCGTCCTCGCGACCTTCAGCCAGGCGTGCGGTCATGTGGAAGGAGTTGACCATGCCCCAGGCGAGTTGCTGCGCAAATTCCTCCATGCGCGTGTCCTTGAGGACATCGAAGATCGTTCCGATTGCCATCTCCACGGCGCGGCGCGCCATGTCGGGATCCGGCATCTCTGCGGCGATTGGAGCCTCGATGATGTTGAGCTTTGCCAGATCGCTGTGTTCAAGAAACGCTCCGTCATAGGATTCCGTGATCCCTTCACGAGCATCGGCGAGATTGATCCGTGCCTGAGCCAGATCTGCGAACGAATTGAAAAAAGTCATAAAAGCCTCCGATTTTTGAAATCGTCCCCACATTGGGAACAGCCAAAAACCCATCGGGCCGGACGAACCGTGTCAGGGACGGCGAGCTCGTCTCGCCGCCGCCATGGCGGGCGTGGGGGAACCGATTTTCTGCCAAGCGTGGCGCGAGCGCAGCGAGACAGCCGCGATTGCTGAAAATTGGGGGGACCGCGATCCTTGACCAAGGGGCGGCCGCCGATAGGTTTCGGCAGGTGTTCCTGTGTGTGTGGAAGAGACGTTCCCGCCCTCGAGCAGGTGAGACGAAGGCAGGGCCGGTCAGGCGCTTCAGCGCCACACCGGGCCGCCCCTTCGGCCCTGCGAAGGGGTTACAGCGGGAACTCCCCCCATCTTGAGAGACCGTTTGGCGGGGCTGGTCGCAAGACGACGGACTGTCAGGGATGATGCCGCAAAGCGGGCATCACCGCCACGCGGGCGGTGAAGGCAAGCGCAGCGACAGCCTGAGCCGATCCTTGACCGGACGGAGGATACCGAATGACCCGCCTGCTCGCAGCAGCACGCATTACGGTCGGAAAGCTCCGAGCGCGAACGCCTTCCTGGCAAGGAAAGGCGCGTTCGCGGGTAAGGGGCGCTGCCCTGCCCGCATGGGCGGCACTTAGCGAACGAGCCCATTGTCGGAGCCCGCATTGACGCTATGTTCGGGCCATGGCCGTCTGGCAGTTCGTCATCAACCTCATCCCTGCCTCTGCGGCGCGTATCGCAGGGGTCCACGCAGCACGGATGAGCCGCGGGCAGCTCGAGGAAGTTGTTCTGGCACTGCCCATCGCAAAGGCGGATGCGCTGTTCGCAAAACTCGACATGCTGCTGCCCGAGAAGCCGCGATCGTACACCGGTCTCCGGGTGTGGGGTGACGAACCTGCGGACGACATTCAGGTGAGCTTCGATGACGAATTCATCGAAGAAATCCAGGTCCGCTTCGACGCGGCAGATCTCTCTTTGCCTTTGGTCGGCGGGGTCTGCGACGTCGCGCGGCAACTCGACTGCGTCTTTGCAACGCCGGAGGGTGCGATCATTCAGCCAAGCAGGGAAGCTGTCGTCAGGACGGTTCTGCAATCAGACGCAGCGCATTTCGTGAGAGAGCCACAGGGCTTCATCGAAAAGGCGGTCCGTCTGGATCAGGAGGACCGATAGGGTCCATACCAGTGGCGGGCCACATTAAGTGACGAGCAGGAGCCGTACTTGAAGCAGACCGGCAGCTTCGTGCAGTTTGCCGCGGAAACGACAATAGCCGAGATGGCTGCGGCGGCGGTGTCTATGCACAGTTCGCACAGCAGATTCTGGCAATCTTGATCTCACCTGATGCCTCCTTGGCCAACACCTCGGAAAGAGGGACGGCTTGTTGCGGAAAGACTTGATGAATGCCTCGATGGCACGGCTTGCACACAGCATGTCGATGAGCTTCATCCGTGTATCGCTTATCGCCACGCTCAAAATCATGATGAGTGTCCGCACATCCGTCGCTAAGCGTTATGCTGCAGCGTGCGCAAACGGAATTCTCTTCGCGCGTTTTCTTGCGCCGTTTGCGCTCCGACCCACTGACGTTGGCCATATCTCATCTCCTTTCAAAGGTCTGATAAACGAAGAAGTTTGAAACGTGAAATCGCGCGCGGCAACTCGGCCGCGAGCGGCGGAACCGAGAGCCGGCGGGCCATCAGAAACGCAATGCCCCGGCGCAGCCCGAGCCGCTTGAGAGCGCCGCTCATCAGGCGGCAGCGCGCAAGCGTGGCCAGCGGCCAAATGCGTCAGCGATCGTCACCTGAAGGACCGAGACCTTTCAGGGGCTCGGTGAAGCCTTGGGTGCGCGAAGCCTTCGTGAAGACGGGGCCGCAGCGCACGGGGCGGAATAGAGCGCGATCCCGGCCAGAGGTCGGGAGACGCCACCCACTGTTTATCCTGCGAGGGGGCAACCAAGTTTGAAGCAAGGCCGCTTGCATGACGGTAGCCTCATGCAAGGCGCGCGTACGGAAGATGATACATCAACCACTCCGCTTGCCAGAGCACCATTTCCTAGCCAGAGGTCCGTCGCGCCGCTGCAGCTTCCTCATTTGAGGGGCGCCTTTCGCCAGCATCTATGCGCGCTTTGGCAGCTTCCCAGATGGCTGGTATTTCATCGAAAGCCGCTTCGCCTGCTTCCCAGTAGTATTGGAAGAATGCCTGGATCAGCGGCAGCCGGACCGAGTAGAGGTCATCGGTTGCAAAGCCAATGTCGAAGCGGATGATGGGCGCGAACGGGTAGCTTCGGTTGGTGGGTTCGATCTCGGGGTTAGTGGCGAAGGCGAGCGATTTTTCGATCACCTTTTCTCTCAAGATTTCATAGATCGGCTCAATGCCCTGGTCCCATTCGACGTCTTCGATGGCCTTGGTTAGGCGATCGAGCGTTTCGCTCCGCGAGGCCCATGCCTCATCGGGAAGGGTTCGGATGGCGGCTATGATCGCCTTTTGTTGTGCGTCGAGCACGGTTCGGGAGAAGTCGCGCCATTCGTCCCAGATGGCTTCGTCGTCGTGGACGTGGTTCTGAGCTGAACTGAAATACTCGGTCAGCGCTTGTCGGACGATTTCGGATCGATCGTGCCGCTGGTACTGGGCTGCGTTATCCAGATGCTCCTCGAGCTGTTCGTCGAGATTTACCCTAAAGAGTGCCATGATGTCATACTCCTCAGCTGCAATGTGCGGGATTATTGCGCTTTTTTGCTTCGGCGCAAAGTGTCTTGTTATTCGGTTTGCGGGTCTTTCTGATCAGGCCGATTGCGCAACCCCGCAGCACGCTTGACAACTAATGTTCTTATGATGTTCTGCCGTGGCTATGGGCAGCAAGCGTCTCGATACGGTGGCCGATCTGGTTCGCCATGGCCTCAACGCACAGGTTGAATGTCTCGCATGCCGCCGCGTTGTGATCGTTCCGGCGGCCAAACTGCGAGACCGATGCTTTGCCAAATCCATCCCGATGAAGCTGGAGATCGTCGCGCGGCACTTGCGCTGCAGCTGCGGTCACCGGGGAACCAAGCTGGACGCCACCGGTGTCCAGCTGTCGCCCCCCTGAAAGGGCTCGGGCGACGCCTGCGCGCCGCCCCTCCCGGTCAGAGAAACTCGACGTTCTCGGCGATGATCTCGCAGCCATAGCGGTCATTGCCTTCGGCGTCCTGCCAGCGCGAGTAGTGGATGCGGCCCGTCACGGCGAGTTGGTCACCCTTGGCCTTGTGCTGGCGCAGCGGGAGCCCGAGGCCATTGAAGACGGTGACCTTGTGGAATTCTGCATCCTTGACCGGGTAGCCGGTTCCCGGATCCTTCTGGACCTTGCCGTCGCGGATGACCGGACGCTCGGTCACGAGGATCAGTTCGGTGATGCGGGTGTCGCTGCGGTCGCGGGCAACGGGATCCTTGGCGAGACGGCCGACGAGGTTGACGATGTTCATTGCATGAGCCTCCTTGGTGCCGACGGCTCGTCCGCCGGTGCCCTTATCGAGCCTCGGCGAGAGAGCTGGGACACCGCGCGCTGCGGCGCGCGGGAAACCTCAGAAAGCGAGATGGTGCGGGCAGCCCGGCTTGCCGGGCAACACGGCTCGCATTTCTGCAGGTTGGCCCTAAGCTCGACCAGAGAGGCAGGGGCACTGGGCGGCGGACGTGCTGTTGGCACAGGAGCTTATCGCACGCCTGGACATCGACCTCGCCGCGTCTCGGCTCGCAGGAGCTTGCTGTCGACGGTGATGATCGCAGGATCGATCGCCCGTCCTCACCGATTTTAGGGAGCGAATAGACTCTTTGTGGCTGTCGTCCGGAAGACCCGATTTTGGCTACCTGGGGTGCCGATCCCCGAAGTTGCCGCCATACTGGCCTTGATGCGGGGTCAGACATGGCTCCAAGGGGGCTGCCTGTCTCTGCGTTGCGGCAATCAATCGCGATCGACGGCAGCGGCGCCCCAGGCTGCGATGGCATCGATGGTCTTTGCCGTGAACCGCGGTGGGAGTCGTCCGGCAATGTACCCGGGCTGCTTCATCAGGGGTCTGATGTCGAACCCGGGCCAGGTGAACCGGTTGAATTCCGAAACGACAATGGCGCTGCCCGGAGCGAGCCCGGCTGCGCGTGCGATCTCATCGGGGATTGCGACAGCGTTCTTGCGCCCCTCGCCCTTGGTCGTGATCGCCGCGACCAGGTAGCGTGACCCTTCCACACCAACGACGACGACAAAGCGTTCCTTGACGCCTTCGTCGCGGCCCCGTCTCTGCTCTTCCTCGAAGAGATAGACGTATCGGAGGATATGGCCTGCGGCGGGGCGGTCAGTCTTCCCAGCGGTCATTGGCGAGTTCACTGGCCGAAGGCCGTGCATTAGCGAAAGCCTTGCGATCGGCTTCGGTCATGTCGGACGAAGCGACAGCTTCGATATTCATGTGGCCGGCGATCACACCGCGTGCTGCCTGTTCAAGATGGCGGAAATATTCGCTATCTGCGATGACATGTCGCTCGCGCCCATGGCTGGTGAGGACGACCGGCTGTTTGGTTGCGAGATCAAGGAACTCGCCGGTGTTGTTGTGAAACCGGGTCAGGGGAATCCTGGGGTGCTCATTCGCCGTCGCTGG
This sequence comes from Novosphingobium sp. CCH12-A3, assembly GCF_001556015.1. Lineage (NCBI taxonomy): Bacteria > Pseudomonadati > Pseudomonadota > Alphaproteobacteria > Sphingomonadales > Sphingomonadaceae > Novosphingobium > Novosphingobium sp. CCH12-A3. The sequence continues at coordinate 19,133 of NZ_LSIA01000205.1, forward strand.
CATGGTGGTATCTCCTCTTGGCCTTAAAATAGCAATTATTGCCAAAATAGCAAGATTTCTGTGGCGCCACTCGCCGCGCTAGTCGTCCCCATCTCTCGCCAGCGGCTCAGACAGCCACGGGACGAGGCCCGCATCAATCGCAATGCCCAGTGTCCTTGCGAGGCGGCAGGCTCGAGCGATTGACCCGTCTGGAACATCGAGCGCCCTTTCAATGTGCCCAAGGGTTTCGCCAGCGCCAGGCGCACAGACCGCGTGAAGCTTGCCCGGCTGTGCCGTGATGGCAAAAGGCCAAGTCATCGCGACACCGACAACCCGTTCATCGAGAACAAGCAGGGTGTCACCGGCTGCGATGCTCTCGTCGGTCTGCACGGCGTCGTAGGCATTGCCCGTCGAGGCGAACGCATGGATCCGCCAGACGCTGAAGGCGAAGCGCTCGCTGTCGGTCAGCATGGCAGGCTCGCTTCGGAAAAGGCGCGCTGCGCCGCCTCCGGAAAGGCTGCGGTGAGGTTCCGGTGAAGCGGTCCGGAGGACGCTGGGAAGAATGCGCCGGTGCTGCTCGGCCGTGTGATCCGCAGCGCGCTTGCGACGGCATCCACGACGAAACTCACAAGCTGACTGCTGGCTGTCAGCTTGCTAAATTCAGGCGGTGCGAACCCGGCCTGATGCCAGAAGGCGATGCCGATCTCGAGGGTCTCGAGATAGCTGGCATGGCTGCCATCGTCCTGGTCGTCGTCGATGCGCGCCTCGACCGTCCGGTAGGTTCCGAAGTCATGGGCGTTGGCCTTGATCCGCAAGGTGATGCCGGCAGGCGGGAAGCCAGCTACCGCGATCAGCGCAGCCCTGTAGAGCATGGCTTCGGCAGTATTCACGAGGTCGAAGTTTAGGGTGTGGCCGATCTGCGCGCAGTCTTCGTTCCACGGAGCCCCGCCAAGATCGAGAGTCCAGTTTGTCTGTGCCATTCAAGCCTCCTTTGCTCGAACGGCACCTCCCCCTTCCCTCTTGTGGGCCGAGTTCCTTCAGCAGTTCTGCCAAGCCCGACAGCAGCGGGCAAAAGAAAAGGCCCGCCCGCGACAAATGCGCGGACGGGCCTTCCCGATGTGACCGGCGCGGGTCGCGGCACCGGTCACGGGGGGCTTGTCCCGGTCAGGCGTCGACGCTCACGCGCGTCTTGCCCTTGGGTGCCGGAGCGGTGCTTTCGCCCAGACCGTCGCCGGTGGCAGCGGCGCTGTCAACGCTGCGGTCGCTGGCCGGTTCGTCGCCGGTGGCGGTGAGCGGCGGCAGGGCGCCTTCGCTCTCGCTGCCGAAGCCGTCGAGCGACGCCTTGGGCTTCGAACGCCGCCAGGCGACATTGAAGCTGCCGTCGTTCTGCTGGAACATGGCGACCGGGATCGGCGCCGAGAGGCTGGGATCGTCGATCTGGCCCGACAGGAAGCATTCACCGGTCTCGTTCGACGAGTATTCCCACAGCGCGCCGATCTTGACCCAGCTGCGGCGGTCCGCCGAGAGCGCCATAAGGTCGAACTTGGGTGCGCGCTCATTGCTGGATTCGAAGGCCCGCAGAGCAACCGTTGCGCTGAAGGTCAGGGTGGTGATGCGGCCGATGTGAACGCCTTCTGCGTTGGCCTTGAGGGTGCCGATGTTCATGTCACATTCTCCTGATGCTGTCCGAACCCCTTGTCCGGAACACCTTCTCCCATCCCCCCTCTCCTCCGGGCCCGTGGCCCGGCCCGTGCGCCAGCCACCGCAGGCGCGCGTCATCCTGTCCAGCCCAGAGGGCTGAGGAGCCTCGATGTGTGGTTTGGAGATGAACCGGCCCTGCTTCGAGCCATGCGCGGTCCGTGCCGACCTAAGCTTCCGGCTCGGTGTCCTTGATCTGGCTGACACGCGCCATGAAAGCCTTGGCTTCGAGCTGATTGGGTCCGTCGCGCGTGGCGAGGCATGCCATCCTGTCGATCTCTAGCTGTGCGGCAAGACTTGCCTCGATCTGGCAGTAGGGTTCGAGTACGCGGATTGCGTCAACCGCGCGGGGCAGCTCGCCGAAGGCAGTGCCGACCCACACGAGTTCGGTCTCCTCCCCGTCCTCGTCAGGCGCGCTCAGAACCTGCGCAAAGTATGTCTGCAAGGGGCGGTCCCAGCCAACATAGGCACTTGCCGCCGCAACCCCGTCACGAAGCGGTACTTTGTGTCTGCTCATGCGCTTTTTACCTCCCCATCAGGTTTTGGGCGGCTGCCGGGTGACGCAGCGATATGCCTGTCCCTCACAATGATCAGTAGTCCGCAGGCCGCATCAGCGTGACGACGCGCCGTGTCATCGCTGGATTGGCCGGATCCTCTGACCCGAACGCCAGTTCGGTGTCGTAATAGATCCTATGCAGGCCGGATCGGCTATGCCGTTGTTCCGTCAAACCCCACGGAG
>NZ_LSIA01000206.1:0-69527 GCF_001556015.1 Novosphingobium sp. CCH12-A3
CAAATCCGCTAAAACCCACGCATTCCCAAAGGCTTCAGAGTTTTTCACGGGCGACGATCTGGGCGGCGCGATTGGCGTGGCACCTCTACACCCGCTGGCGCGGCCATGGGGAAGACCCGCGCTATGCCAGGATGCTGGGCAAGGCCAAGGCACAAGGCAATTTCACGTCGGCTGCGCTGAAGTTCGTCTTCGCCCCGCAGGCGCTGCTGCTGTTCGTTACCTGCCTGCCCGCACAACTCGGCGTGCTCGCCAGCGCAAGGCCTGCACCGCTGGGCGCGCTGGCCTTGGCCGGGGCCGTACTGTGGCTGGTCGGCATCGTGTTCGAGACGGTGGGCGATGCGCAACTGAACGCCTTCCGCGCCGATCCCGCCAACAAGGGCCGCGTGCTCCAGACCGGCCTGTGGCGCTATACCCGCCACCCCAACTACTTCGGCGACGCCTGCGTCTGGTGGGGCATCTGGCTCGCCGCCGCCGAGGCAGGCCTGTGGGTCGCGCTGGCGAGCTTGATCGGCCCGGTGTTCCTGACCTTCACCCTGACCAAGTGGTCAGGCAAGCCGCTGCTGGAAAAGGGCATGGAAGAGCGGCGGCCGGGGTATAGGGAATACGTCGAGCGGACTTCGGGGTTTGTGCCTTGGTGGCCGAAGCGGGGGTGAAATGAGCAAACCACGCTGGGTGAGCAAGCTTTTCGAGCGCAGACTGTTCTGGGTGGCGACCGGCGCGTTTGCTTCAGCCCTCACAATGCTTTCTGCGCAGGTGATCGACAGGTTCTATTTCAACCAACCGGAAGAGTTGGTGATACGAGGAGCAAACCTGAGTGATGAACTGAAAACTGAACTGATTGAGACAGTTGGAACGTGTTTGGGGCGTTTTGATCTCGATACTGGCCCGCATGACTACAGCGTGCATATTCCAACGAACCGCCTCGGGAAAAAGGACTATGAGTGTCTCCTGAGAAAGGGCACCGGGATCGGGGAATTCGTTAAGGCTGAAGAGTACTATCAAGTCGTTCCGGGTACCGTCTGGGAAGGATCGGGCTGGACCATTGAGAGGCCGCTCCCGTCACCCTGAACTTGTTTCAGGGTCCATCTTTCAGCACGAGCGGCGGCTTGATCGGCGAAATGGATCCTGAAACAAGTTCAGGATGACGGAAGACAGACGTCGGGCATCAATGAGGAACAGGCTATTCGACTGCCTCGCTCTTTCGCCACTCCCCAACCGTCGCCCCGGCGCAGGCCGGGGTCCATTCCGGTTAGGTCCGGCCTTGCTGACAGCGAGGTTTCGCAACGTTGACAGGTCATGGGCCCCGGCCTGCGCCGGGGTGACGGACGTTGGAGCGGGTACGGCGGTTACCTCACCACCCCAGCCCGCACCTCCTGCGGCACCGTGCGCACGGGCACGGCCTTGATCCAGCTTTCCAGCGCATCGATGTCGGTCGGGCCGGTGACCGTATCGGGCTTACCGACGAAGCCCGAAAAGCCATCGCCGCCCAGCCCGAGGAAGCCATTCACCGTCACGCGGTAGGTCTTCGCCATGTCCAGCGGCTTGCCGTCGAGCGTGATCGTCACGATGCGGTTCCCTGAAGGCCGCGCCGGGTCATAGCGGAACTCGAAACCCACGGACGGCGCCAGCGCTTGTTTCGGCCCGGTATCGTCCAGCCCCTCTTCCAGCACGGCCTTGATCTGCGCGCCGGTCATGCTCTCGGTCACCACGTTGTTGCCGAAGGGCTGGCACAGGTAGATGTCGCCGAAGGTCAGCGTTCCATCTGCTGCCGGGACCAGCGGGGCGCGGATGCCGAAGGGGTTCATGAAGGCGATCTCAGCGCCCTTGTCCCGCGTCGCACCGAGTTGCGCATCGGCGATGAGATTGCCCAGTGGACCGCCCGCGCCGCCTTCTGCGCCCTCGTTCTTGGGCGCTGCGCGATCAATCCTGCCGATCGGGCGCTGGGTGTATTCCTTCGAGGCCTCGACGTATTTCGCCACGTATTGCGCGATGTCGGCCCTCGGCTGGAACTGTGGGAACAGCGGCGTGTTGCCGAGCGGCCCCCGCGTCGAGGTGTAGGGCACCGACTGCACGATCACGTTTTCGGCCCGCTTCGAAACCACGCGCCCTGCCACCGGATCGATCTGCAGCGTGATGTCAGTGACGAGTTCGCCATAGACACCCGCGCTGGTCAGCAGGAACGGCTTGGCCGGATTGAGCTGCGCGTAATCACAGACGTAGGCCCAGTGCGTATGGCCCGAGACGACCACGTCCACGCGGCTATCCAGCCGGTCGAGGATCGGGCGGATGTCTCCGGCGAAATCATTGCAGCCTTGCGGGTTCGGATCGCCCTTGGTCCGCCCGCCTTCGTGGATCAGCACGACGATGGCGTCCGCCCCTTGCGCCTTCAGTTGCGGTACGGCGGCGTTGATCGTGTCAGCCTCATCCTCGAAGGTCAGGCCCTGGATGCCGGTCGGGTTCACCAGATTGGGGGTACCTTTCAGCGTCAGCCCGATCACGCCCACGGTCACCGCCTGGTTGCCCGAACCGAAGGTCTTGAGCCCGGTTGCCGGAAACAGCGTCGAGCCATCGGCGCGCTTCGTGCTGGCGGCGAGGTACTTGAAGGTTGCGCCGGTGAATTTCTCGAGTGCGCAAGGTTCCTTGGCGGTGAACTTTTCGCAACCTCCATTCTGCATGCGCTGCAGTTCCTGCTGGCCACGGTCGAATTCGTGATTGCCGACCGCGTTGAAGTCCACGCCGATGCGGTTCATCACGCCGATCGTGGGCTCGTCCAGATAGAGCGAGGAGGCCAGCTGCGAGGCCGAAATCATGTCTCCGGCCGAAACCGTCATTGACTGCGGATGCTTCGCCCGGATCGAATCGATTGCCGATGCCAGCCACGCCGCGCCGCCTGCGGGGACTGGCGTGATGCCACCCTTCCCATCGCTGACATTCACCGCCTGGCGCGGTGGTTCGAGGCTGCCGTGAAAGTCGTTGATCCCGACGATGCCGACCTCGACCGGCCCCGAGGCTCCGCCACCGGCCATCGGCGCTGCACAGGCGCCGAGAAGTCCGGACAGGGCAAAGGGCAGGACAAGACGAACGCGCTGATGCATCGGGAAAGCGACCTTATCGTAACGGGTGCAACCGGTTGAGGGCGACCTAGCCCATTGGTGTTGCGCTTTGAAGGCCGATTATGCGGGGCAGGCCGATCAGCCTTCGTATGCGCAACCATTGTCTCGGGCGCCATGCCTCCCTACAATGCGCAAGAGGCCCAAGACTGAGGACGCACAGGGAACCATGGCTCCATCCGCAGCAGAGCAAGACGCCATGCGCGCCCGGCTTGTCGAACTGGCGCAATCCATGGTCGAGGAGCGCGGCGGGGCCGGGCTCAACCTCTCGGAACTTGCCGCACGCGCCGGGATCAGCCAGGCCAACCTCTCGCGCTATTTCGAAAGCCGTGAAGAGCTGATGGAGGCGATTGCCGATCACTGGTTCAAGCCGATGGTCGACATCATGGAAGACGTTCTGGCGAGCGACCTGCCGCCGCGCCGCAAGATGTACGAATTCTTCGCCCGACGCTTTCTGGTGATGAAGAAGAAGTGGGAAGCCGACCCGGCAAAGCTCCAGACCTACATCGAGGTCGGGAACGAGAACTTCGAACAGATCCGCAGCTACATCGACCTTGCCGATCACTACCTCGGCGAAATCATTGGCGAGGGGATGAGCGACGGGCATTTTGCCGGGCTCGAAGTCGACGAGACGATCAGCCTCGTCAACCAGATGTGTGCCCCCTACTGCGCGCTGAATACCATGACCACGTTCATGGAACGCCTGAACGAGGACAAGCTGGCGCGCATCGTCGACGCGGTGTTCGACGGACTTTCCGCCCAGGATCGCGGTGCAAAGGCGCTCACGGGCCTGCGCGCGGCCTGAAACCCCGGGTCAGGCGTGACCGATTACCGGGCCGTTTGCCGGAGCCGTAGCTTGGATCAGGCCTCGCACCAACTGCTGCGCCGGCCCTTCCAAAGTTCGGCGAGGCCTTCGGCCTCGAGAATTGCGCCAAGGCTGCGCCCGTTTCGCGTGACGACCCGCAGCGCACGGCCATAGCGGTCAGTGCCGCGCCCCTGCACTTCCAGTTCGAACGGTCCGGCATTGAGTAATTCGACCAGCCGGTGTGTCGCCCGCATGCCGAGCCTGGCTTCCGCCACGCATGCAGGCTGGGAAGTTTCGGGCGTGTTGATGTCTGCGATCCGGATCTTGAGGCCGTTGAGCCAGAAGGTGTCGCCATCCACGACGCAGGTCACGCGCGGGCCCGGTGCGCACAATTCGAACCGGGCTTGCGCCGTGTCCGGCGGGGCCGCGCTGGCAAGGGCGTTATCGGCGGGCGACAGTGCGGCCAGCGACGTGAGGCCGAGAGCCGTGGCGAGGAGGACTGTGATCTTGTGCATGGACGGGTTCTGGAAGGTCCGGCTCCGTCCCGCGCCTCCGTATGCCTTCGCTCAGTGATGAGGCTAAGGGGAGGGACTCAGGGCTTCCAGCTCAGGTATTTCTCTCAGTGGTAACCACTGGATAACCGGCTCGTGCCATGGTCGTTCCTGTTCGGACCACGGCTCACCACGATATTTGCAAGCCGCTGGAAAGCGCTGTGGTGGGCAGGCTCGATCCTGCTTCTCACCTGGTCGCTGGTGCCTGCTGCCGAGGACCGCGACTCTTCCGGGAGCGCAAGGCCCGCACACGTTGATCCCTGGGCGAAGGACGCGAAATAGCGCCCGCTATTTGCCGCCAAACAGGAACGCCACGGCGGCCATGATGCAGGCGAACGCGGCGAAGTGCCGCCAGTGCAGCGGCTCCTTCAGAAACACGACCATGAACACCCCGAACACGATCAGCGCGATCGCCTCCTGCGTGATCTTGAGCTGACCGGCGCTCCATCCGCTCAATGCGCCGATGCGATTGGCCGGCACGGCCAGGCAATATTCCAGCAAGGCAATGCCCCAGCTGATCAGGATGACCAGAAGCACCGGTCGCTGGGCGACAGCTGCGGGGCCGCCCTGGATGTGCCAGTACCACGCAATCGTCATGAACAGGTTGGACAGGACAAGCAGGACGATCGTGGTCATTGGTCGGGACGATTCCGATGGGCAGGGGGCCGATGGGAAGGGCATGCGAAAGTTGTGCGAATCTTAACGGTTGAGCCCGCAATAATGCGTAGCCACACACCAGAGGTAGCCGATGTCCGATGCCAGATCGACTTATCGCTATGCCGTATTTCTGCTGGGCGGAAGCGTGCTGGTCGTGGGTGCGCTGATCGCCAGCGGTCTCAGCAGCAAGGCAAGCGCTCCCGCACAGGCAGACGTCGCCACTGCCGAGAATGCCGCAGCGCTTCAAAGACAGTCCGCTTTTGAAAAGTGGGCTGATGAAGGCGAGATGGCAGAGGGGAAAGGGCGACTGATCGGCGAGGTCGAACTGGACGGAAAGATGGTCGAACTTCGCCAGCTTCCTGACGGTGTCGAGCCTGGAGATCCAGATCACGACTTGCCCGCCGACGAGGTCGCGGCAGGGCGGGGTGAACCCGCGCCCTGATTTCGGCTTCAGGCTCCGCGCGGAGTCTCATCGTCTTCGGGCACGCCCTCGCCGTAGATCCCTGCCTCATCGTCGTCGTTGCGCTCGCCGCGATAGGCGCTCATGTCGATCCGGCCGGAGCTGACCATCTGCTTCATGTGGTCAACGAGGTCGGGCACGTCGGCGTCGTCACCACCAAGCCCCTGGCCGGTTACCTTCTCGCCCAGATCCTGCTCGCCCAGCACGCTGGTCGCCCGTGAAAGAGCCTCGTCGGCAACGGTCTGCGCCTGGGCGTCGCCGTCTTCCTGCTCGGTATTCACCGCTTCGGGCGCTGGCGTCTTGTCGTCGATCATGGGCGTATCTCCTTTGCCGAAGACTACGCCCTGATCGCCTGCCTGTTCCTCAGAGCGATCCGTTCCGATTGCATCGTACGGATCGCTCTGGATTCTTGTTTTGCCGCGTTTTCCGAGTCACCAGATGATTCCATCTGGTTCGAAAACGCTCTAGCGCGTGGGGACCGGCACTTCGCCGGAATAGTCGTAGAAGCCGCGCCCGCTCTTGCGGCCGAGCCAGCCTGCCTCGACGTACTTCTGCAGCAATGGCGCCGGGCGGTACTTCGGGTCGCCGGTCGAGGCGAGGTAGATCTTCATGATCTCGAGCAGCGTGTCGAGGCCAATGAAGTCCGCCAGCTCCAGCGGGCCCATCGGATGGTTGAGGCCAAGCTTGACGCCCTTGTCGATGTCGACGATCGAACCCGTGCCGCTGCCCAGCACGAAGGCCGCCTCGTTGATGAACGGCACGAATATGCGGTTGACGATGAAGCCCGGCTCGTCCTGCGAGAGCACGATTTCCTTGCCGATGTTCGCCACGTAATCACGCACCGCCTCGATTGTGGAAACCGAAGTGGCAAGGCCAGGGATGACCTCCACCAGCTTCATCAGCGGTACGGGATTGAAGAAGTGGATTCCGATGAAGCGCTCCGGATCCGGCGAGGATACTGCCATGCGCGTGATCGGGATCGACGAGGTGTTCGACGCCATGATTGCATGGGGAGCAAGGTGCTTTCCGGCGGATTCGAAGATCTTGTGCTTGATGTCCTCGCGCTCGGTCGCCGCTTCGATCACCAGGTCGGCTTCAGCGAGGGCGGCGTGATCAGAGAAGGTGTGCAGGTTGGCGACGGTCGTTGCAGCGAGGGCGGCATCGACCTTGCCCTTCTCGACCAGCTTGGAGAGGCCCTTGGCGATCTTGTCCCTGGCCTTGTCAGCCAGTTCGATCGACACGTCGCCGAGCAGGACCTTGAGCCCCGCCTGCGCCGATACCTGGGCGATGCCCGAACCCATCTGGCCCGCACCGATCACTGCAACCGTCTTGATCATGAGGATGTCCCGCTCTGAATGAAATGCGGGAATGGCGGTTAGCGAGCGGCGGGACGTTAGTCCACCTGATGCTAGCGCGAGGCGCGTTCAGGGTTGGCGCGAGGCGCCAGGAACCCACAGCGGGTCGCTGCCCGCATTCGTCGCCCGGGCCAGCACGAACAGATAGTCCGAAAGCCGATTGAGATAGGCGAGCGCCTGCGGGTTCACCGGCTCTGCATCGGCCAGTGCGACCGCGCTACGCTCTGCCCGGCGCACGGTAGCGCGGGCGACGTGAATCCGCGCCGCGGCCTCCGCTCCGCCTGGCAGGATGAAGCTGGTCAGCGGCGGCAAGCCTTCGTTCAGCGTATCGATCGCCGTCTCCAGCCACGCGACCTGGCTCTCGACCACGCGCAGGACCATCTCGGAAGGGGTGAAGTCATCACCGGGCGTGGCGAGATCCGCGCCCAGATCGAACAGGTCGTTCTGGATGCGTTGCAGGTTCCGCGCCGTGGTTTCCGACGCGACGACTGCGGCAAGGCCGATCAGGCTGTTGGCCTCGTCCACCTCGCCGATGGCCTGCATGCGGACATCGTGCTTGGCGCGGCGGGAACCGTCGACAAGGCCGGTGGTGCCGTCATCACCGGTGCGCGTGTAGATCTTGTTGAGCTTGACCATTGCTGTGGTGTGCGCGCCTCAGCGCGAGAAGGCGAGCAGGATGGCGACCGTAACCACGGCGAGTCCCTGAAACTTGATGCGATTGAACATCATCTTGTTCTGCAGCAACTGGTTTGCCGTCGCGCCCGAGGCGGGATCGCGGTTGAGATCTTCCTTGGTGCTGTTCAGGAAGGCGATGATCCCGCGCACGAGCGAGACGACCGTCAGCGCGACGAAGATGATGATCAGCGGGATCAGGACGTAGTTCATGGACACTGATCTATGGCGTCGGACAGCGAAATACCAGTGTCAAATAGGGTAGCGCGGACCTCGGCTGCGACCGCGCGCCCGTCCTCGCCCGCCCGCCGCCGGTCCGCCAGGGCCGGGGCGTCGCGGCGCTTCGCCAGCTTGCGCCCATCGGCCTCCACCAGCAAGGGATGATGATGCCACACCGGCACCGGCAGGCCGAGCAGATGCTGGAGCAGGCGGTGGATGTGGGTCGCACGGAAAAGGTCCATGCCTCGCGTCACGTGCGTCACGCCGTCGGTTGCATCGTCAAGCGTTGCGGCAAGGTGGTAGCTGGCCGGCGCATCCTTGCGCCACAGGATCACATCGCCGAAGATTTCAGGCGTGGCGATCTGAACGCCGTGGCGCTCGTCAGTCCACTCGAGTTCGCCCGCGAGCAGCGTCGCCTGCTCCATGTCCAGCCGCCATGCGACTTGCGGGCCGAGCGTAGGCCCGCGGCGCAGGCAGGTGCCGGGGTAGAGCGGACCGTCAGGCCCATGCGCCACGGCGGCGGCGGCAACCTCGGCGCGAGTGCAGGTGCACGGGTACAGAATGCCCATCGCGCGCAGTTCGTTGGCGGCGGTGCGATAATCTCCAACTCTCGAGGACTGGGGGGCAACTTCCCGGTAACTCAGCCGCAACCAGTCGAGGTCTTCGCGGAACTCTGCGGCAAGTTCGGGGCGCGAGCGGGCGCCGTCGATGTCCTCGATCCGCAAAAGGAACTCGCCTTGATCGCGAATGGCTCGGTCATGAGCGACGATTGCGGAAAACGCATGCCCGAGATGGAGCGGTCCGTTGGGACTGGGGGCAAAGCGGGTGACTGTCATGGCGCGAGCCTAGCGCGGTGCGACGGAGGCCGGAAGTCTGTCAGAAAGGGCGCTGGATAAACAAAACGGCTGCCCCGCCGGGGCAGCCGCTTTTGTCGTTTATCGCATTTCCCTGCCTGCTCAGGCGAGCGTGGCAGTCCACATCAGGCTGCTGAGGCCAGCAGCGAGGATGATCGGGAATGCAAAAGCCGTGATGGCGCGCATGGTGTTCCTCCTGTTGAGATCACCTTGCAGGACATCCTCCCAGTTCGTGTTCATCCGGCAGGGTGGGCTGGAAGCATCGGAACTGCGGCCCAAATACGCCGAATGACGTATGCTGCAAGTGCGAACAGGGCACTTGCAGTTGCATGTAACGCAACTGCCACATTTCGCCCGCCATCTGGACAGAAAAGCCCGCTGCCACTATCGGCCAGCCATGAGCATCCAGCCTTCAGAATCGATCCTGATCGTCGACTTCGGCAGCCAGGTAACGCAGCTTATCGCCCGCCGCGTGCGCGAAGCGGGGGTCTATTCCGAAATCGCACCGTTCACGCAGGCCGAGGCCGCGTTCCACCGGATGAAGCCCAAGGGCATCATCCTCTCGGGATCGCCGGCCAGCGTGCCCGCCGATGGATCCCCTCGCGCTCCGCAAGTGCTGTTCGACAGCGGCCTGCCGATCCTCGGCATCTGCTACGGCCAGCAGGTGATGAGCCATCAGCTTGGCGGCAAGGTCGAGCCGGGCGATTCGGGCGAGTTCGGCCGTGCGTTCCTGACGGTGACCGAACCCTGCGTCCTGTTCGACGGGCTGTGGAAGGAAGGCGAACGTCACCAGGTGTGGATGAGCCACGGCGACAAGGTGACCCAGTTCGCTCCGGGCTTCCGCATCGTCGCGGTATCCGATGGCGCGCCCTTCGCGGTCATCGCCAACGACGAGAAGAAGTACTACGGTACCCAGTTCCACCCCGAAGTGGTCCACACGCCCGACGGGGGCAAGCTGATCGCCAACTTCGTGCGCCACGTCTGCGGCTGCACCGGCGATTGGACCATGGCGGAGTTCCGCAAGACCAAGATCGCCGAAATCCGCGAGCAGGTGGGAAGCAGCCGCGTGATCTGCGGCCTTTCCGGCGGTGTCGATTCGGCGGTGGCCGCAGTCCTGATCCACGAAGCCATCGGCGACCAGCTGACCTGCGTCTTTGTTGACCATGGCCTGATGCGCATGGGCGAGGCCGAGCAGGTCGTGTCGCTCTTCCGCAACCACTACAACATCCCGCTGGTCCACAAGGACGTATCGGCGCTGTTCCTTGGCGGCCTTGCCGGCGTGACCGATCCGGAAGCCAAGCGCAAGTTCATCGGCAAGACCTTCATCGACGTGTTCGAGGCCGAGGCCAAGCAGGTCGGCGGCGCCGACTTCCTGGCGCAAGGCACGCTTTACCCCGACGTGATCGAATCGGTCTCTTTCACCGGCGGCCCTTCGGTGACGATCAAGAGCCACCACAATGTCGGCGGCCTGCCAGAACGCATGAACATGAAGCTGGTCGAGCCGCTTCGCGAACTGTTCAAGGACGAAGTGCGCGCGCTGGGACGCGAACTGGGCCTGCCCGAGATCTTCGTCGGCCGGCACCCCTTCCCGGGCCCGGGCCTCGCCATCCGCATTCCCGGCGAGGTCACGCGCGAACGCTGCGACATCCTGCGCAAGGCCGACGCGATCTACCTCGAGGAAATCCGCAACGCCGGGCTCTACGATGCGATCTGGCAGGCCTTCGCCGTGCTGCTCCCGGTCAAGACCGTGGGTGTCATGGGCGATTTCCGCACCTACGACAGCGTCTGCGCCCTGCGCGCGGTGACCAGCACCGATGGCATGACCGCCGACATCTACCCGTTCGATGCAGGCTTCCTGTCGCGCGTGGCGACCCGCATCGTCAACGAGGTCAAGGGCATCAACCGCGTCGTCTATGACTACACCAGCAAGCCGCCGGGCACGATCGAGTGGGAGTGAGCGTCCGCGCAGCCACTGCGGCGGACCGTGAAGCCACGGTCGCGCTGTGGGAGGTTGCGGGGCTTACACGGCCGTGGAACGACCCCGGCGCCGACTTTGACCTCGCCATGGCGACGCCGACATCGACGATACTGCTGGCCGAAACCGGGGCAGAATTAGGCGGCAGCGTGATGGTCGGCTTCGACGGTCATCGCGGCTGGGTCTATTACCTCGCCACCGCGCCAGACCGCCGCGGGCAAGGCATCGGCCGCGCGCTGATGGGCGCCGCAGAGGACTGGCTAAAGGCGCTTGGTAGCCCGAAGATCCAACTCATGGTGCGCGGCGATAACAGCGCCGCGCGCGGCTTCTATGACACCTTGGGTTACGAGCTGCAGGACGTCGTAGTTATCGACAGGCGCATCTAGCGGAGCCTTATCTGCCGGAAGCGCGCCCTCCCTGCGCTCCGCTGGAACACACTGTTGGCTATCAGCCAGACACGCACGATCCGCTTCGGCATTGCCCCGCCCAACGCCGCCGCATAGTCTTCAGCGACGCGCCGTCGTTCCCGATGCCAATGACCCAAGCCTTGCGACCCGCTGCGCAAGGTCCAGTGCGTTTCTCGTTCACACCACCAGCCGAGCGGGCATCGGAAGACGTGCCCTTCAGGCAGGCCCGCGCTCCACATATACGTGAGATCCCGCCCATTATCGAACTCCACGGCTATGCTCAGGTAATCGTGGGTGAATGCGAGGTCTTCCGGCAGGGACGAAGGAAGTTGCTCCACAAGCCATTCCCAGCTCAGTTCCGTTTGGTCCGTCAGGGCGATGCCGACTTCTCTCTGAAGAATACCCACGTCACCCTCGGTCGAGACCGTGATGTCATCCGGATCGCCCATGTAGATGCGCCCATCGCCGATGCGCCATAGGTACTCCCACCCTGCGGGCTGGCCCGTAGCCGTCGCCTTCTCGTTCGATGGGATGACCCGCAGTCCGACGCCGGGGGCCTGGCGCGGCCGCTTCCCGGGCAAAAGCCCGCCACTCGTGTCAGCGAACTCGGACAGTCCCTTTGTCAGGAACGACAGTTCGCCGGTGCTCCATGCGGCGTAGACCGCGTCGTGGGATATCAGCTTGCGCACGGGGCCGTCGCCGATCCGCATGTAAACCGTCGAGCGCGGTTCGACCACAAGCCCCAGCGGCTTGGAGAGCCATTGATGGCCGGTGGCGATCACCTGGAAATGTTCGCCCATGACAAAGCTGTAGCCACTTGGCGTCCATCGTTGTTCAGAGCCATCGAGCAGGATGGTGGCCGAAGGGTCGGGACCGCCCAGGGCCGATCTGCGGGCGGCGGAATTGCGGCGCTGCTGCCTCAAGAAGGCGAGAAAGGTCGCGCTTCTCGCCAGAAGTGATCGCTTGGTCTCGCCCATTGCTCCAATCCCCTCTTGCCTTGGCCGGAAGTGTGGACCTTTTTCCGAAGTGGACAATCCCTGCCTTAGAACAATACGCCCGACCTTCAGCACGCTGGCTGGGCCAGTTGGCCATACTTCTTTGATAGCTTGAGCCGGGAATGCCCCGTTTATCGGCTTACGCATCGGGGAATTGCGCGATAGAGCTTTGCTTATGATGCTTCCCCGGATTGCCAACCAGCGCGCCATCATTGACCGTCGGCAGCTTGCCGATGCCATCGCGGCGGCGTTCGCCGAGAACGGCGAGAAATCGCGGCAGGCCGTGGTGGAGCTGCTGCGTACCGCGCTGGAAGACGGCCGCGCCGAGATCGCCCGCAGGCTGGAAGCCAAGCCTTCCTCGGGCACGGAAAGCGCGCAGGCGCAGGCCTTTCTTGTCGATCAGCTGGTCCGCATCATCTACGACCATGTCGTCGGGCGCATCTATCGCGCGAGCAATCGCTCGATGGGCGAGCGTATCGCGGTGATCGCGGTTGGCGGCTACGGGCGCGGAGAAATGGCGCCGCATTCGGACGTCGACATCGCGTTCGTCACGCCGATCAAGCCGACATCGTGGTGCGAGCAGGTGATAGAGGCGCTGCTCTATTTCCTGTGGGACCTAGGCCTCAAGGTCGGCCATTCCAGCCGCTCGCTCGACGAGGTCGTGCGCATGGCCAAGAGTGACCTGACCATCCGCACCGCGCTGCTCGAAGGGCGCTATGTCTGGGGTGATCGTGACCTTTTCGACAGCGCGTCGGCCCGTTTCTGGGCGGAAGTCGTCAATGGCACCGAAAAGCAGTTCGTCGCCGAGAAACTGCAGGAGCGGAACGACCGGCACAAGCGGCTGGGCGACAGCCGCTATGTCGTCGAACCCAACGTGAAGGAGGGCAAGGGCGGCCTGCGCGACCTGCACACGCTCTACTGGATAGGCAAGTACATCCACAAGGTGCGCGACGCCTCGGAGCTGGTCGACGTCGGCCTGCTCACGGCAGAGGAATATCGCGCCTTCCGCCGTGCCGAGAACTTCTTCTGGGCGGTGCGATGCCATCTGCACACCATCACCAGGCGTGCGGAAGACCGGCTGACCTTCGACCTGCAGCGCGAAGTCGCCACCCGCATGAATTTCGCCGATCGCCCCGGCAAGAGCGCGGTCGAGCGGTTCATGCAGTACTTCTTCCTGCAGGCGAAACAGGTCGGCTCGTTGACCGGGGTGTTCCTGGCACAGCTCGACGGGCAGTTCGCCAAGGAAAAGCGCGGCTTCCTCGCCGCCTTGCGCAGCCGCCGTCGCAAGAAGGTGGGGCCGTTCGTGATCGAGGCGGGCAAGCTGGCCGCGCCATCCGACACGACCTTCCAGGAAGATCCGGTCAGGCTGCTGGAGCTGTTTTCCTGTGCTGCATCGGAACAGGTCGAGATCCATCCGGAAACCATGCGCATCGCCCGGCGGGATTCCGGCCTGATCGACGCCGCGCTGCGCAAGGATCCGCGCGCCAATGCGCTGTTCATGGAGACGCTGACCAGCCGCAACGATCCCGAGACGGTGCTGCGCTGGATGAACGAGGCGGGCGTGTTCGGCCGTTTCGTGCCCGACTTCGGCCGGGTCGTCGCGCAGATGCAGTTCGACATGTATCATCACTACACGGTCGACGAGCATACCATCCGCGCGATCGGCCTGCTGGCGCGCATCGAGAAGGGTGAGGTCAAGGACGATCACCCGCTGGCCAGCGAAGTGGTCAGCAAGGTCGCCTCGCGCCGCGTGCTCTATGTCGCAACGCTGCTGCACGACATCGCCAAGGGTCGTCAGGGTGACCATTCGGTGCTTGGCGCGGAAGTGGCGATGAAGCTGTGCCCACGTCTCGGCCTGTCGGCTGCCGAGACCGAAGCGGTGGCTTGGCTGGTGCGCTGGCACCTCTTGATGAGCGCAACGGCGTTCAAGCGCGATCTGGCCGATTACAAGACCATCGCCGATTTCGTGAACACGGTGCAGAGCCAGGAACGCCTGCGCCTGCTGCTGATCCTGACCGTGGTCGACATTCGCGCAGTGGGGCCGGGCGTGTGGAATTCGTGGAAGCGGCAGTTGCTGGGCGACCTGTTCGTATCGGCAGAGGAAATGCTGCGGCTGGGCCACAAGACCCATGGCCGTGCCGAACGCATCGCCGCCAAGAAGAAGGCCGTCGCCACGATCCTGCGCGAGCGCGATGCGCTGATCGGGACGGTCGGCAAGCAGCTTGGCGATGCATACTGGATTGCCGAGCCGGAAGACATCATCGCGCTCAACCTCCAGCAGATGGACACCGCGCTGGGTGAGCCGCTTTCGGTGGAGGCGCACTGGTATCCGGCACGCGGGGCCACGCTAGTCACGGTGCTGGCGGCGGACCACCCCGGCCTGTTCTACCGCATCGCCGGGGGCATCCACCTTGCCGGTGGCAACATCATCGATGCGCGCATCCACACCGCCCGGAACGGCACTGCGGTCGACAATTTCCTCGTGCAGGACCCCTTGGGCCGCCCGCTCAACGAAGCCAGCCAGATCGCGCGGCTGAAGAATGCGATTGCCGATGCTCTGGCCAACCGGGTGAAGCTGGTGCCACAACTGGCTGCACGTCCGCTGGCGCGGCCACGTGCGGATGCGTTTGACGTGCGCCCGATCGTGATCTTCGATAACAAGGCCTCGAACCGCTTCACCGTGATCGAGGTGGGCGCGCGGGATCGCCCGGCGCTGCTCAACCAGCTTGCCCGCGCGCTTTTTGAGGCGCGGCTGGTGGTCCATTCGGCACACATCGCCACCTATGGCGAACGCGCGGTCGACACGTTCTACGTTACCGACGTGCTGGGCGAGAAGATCGACAGCGAGAGCCGGATGAAGACCGTCGAGAAGCGACTGCTCGAAGCGGCCGAGGATCGCAAGGTCAAGGCGGCGGCGTGATTGCCTGAGGCGATGACCGCACTCGCAATCGACAAGCCGCGTCCCTATGTCATCAGGGATGAGTGAAGCCGAATATCTTTCCGGACGTCTGCTGCTGGCCATGCCGGGCATGGGCGATGCGCGATTCGATCATGCCGTGGTGGCGATGTGCGTGCATGACGAGCACGGGGCGCTGGGCATCGGCATCGGCCACGTGCGCGATGGGATCACCTTGCACGGGCTGCTGGAAGACGTTGGCATCGATCCCGGCGTCGCGCCCGATGTGCCCATTCTCAACGGCGGCCCGGTAGAGACGGCGCGCGGCTTCGTGCTGCATTCGAACGACTGGGGCGGCGAGGGCAGCGTCACGGTCAATTCGCTGTGCGACCTCTCGGCTTCGATGGATGTGCTGCGTGCGATTGCCGAAGGGCGCGGGCCGAGCCGCTATCTTGTGGCCTTGGGCTACGCCGGATGGGGTGCAGGGCAGCTCGAAGGCGAAATGCGGCGCCATGGCTGGTACGCGGCGCAAGGGCGCCCGGAGATCCTGTTCGAGACGCCGACCGGGCGGCGCTGGCAGCAGGCGTGGAAGCGCGAGGGCATCGATCCTTCGCACCTCGTGGCGCAGACCGGCAGCGCCTGAACTCCGGCCAAACAAAAGAGCCGCCCCATCGCTGGAGCGGCTCTTCCGATTCTTGCTTCTGACTGCGATCAGCGCACGCGCACGGGCACGTATTGCGCTGGCGCGCCACGGCGTTGGATGCGCAGGAGAACGGCTTCGCGGCCTTCTGCCTTGGCCTGGCGGACGATACGTTCGAGGTCCGCAATCGAGGCGACGTTGACGTAGTTTGCCGAAAGCACGATGTCGCCGCGCTGCAGGCCCTTGGCTCCGGCATCGGATGACGCATCGACGGCTGTGATGACCACGCCCTTTGCGTCCTCTCCCGCGCCCAACTGGCGGGCGATCTGCGGCGTGAGCGGAATTGCCGCCACGCCAAGTGAGCTCTGCAGGACGCTTCCGCTCTGCTGCTGCTGCTTGCCGCCGAAGCCGCCATCTTCCTGCGCGTCGGGGTCGAAGCTCTGCTGGGCGAGTTCTTCCTCGGTCGGGCGCTTGCCGACCACGGTCTGGATGGTCAGGCGCTGCCCATTGCGGAGCAGTTCGATCGGGATACGCTTGCCGGGGGTGGTGTTGGCGACAATGAACGACAGGGTCTGGTCAGGCGTAACGTCCTTCCCATCGACCTTCACCACCACGTCACCGGCCTGCATGCCAGCCTTGGCAGCAGCTTGGCCTGGCTCTACCGCCTGAATGAACTCGCCACGGTTCTTCGGCAGACCGAGCGAGGCGGCAAGGTCTTCCGAAAGGGGCTGGATACGCACGCCGAGATAGCCGCGATCGATTGCCTGGCCTGCGCGCAGCTTGTCGACGATGGGCGCGGCGATCTCTGCCGGAATGGCAAAGCCGATGCCGACCGAGCCGCCGGTGGGCGAGAAAATAGCGTTGTTGATGCCGATGACGTTGCCGGCCATGTCGAACATCGGGCCACCCGAGTTGCCCCGGTTGATCGAGGCATCGGTCTGCAGATAGCGGTCATAGGCCGAGCCGGAACCGGTGTTGCGATAGACCGCCGAGATGATGCCCTGCGTGACCGTGCCGCCGAGGCCGAAGGGGTTGCCGATGGCGATCACCCAGTCACCCACGCGCGCCTTTCGCGAATCGCCGAACTTGACGAAGGGAAAGGGCGTCGGCCGGCTGATCTTGAGCACGGCGAGGTCCGATGCGGCATCCTTGCCGATCAGCTTGGCCGGGTATTCAGTACCGTCGGGAGTGGTCACGGTGATCGATTCGACTTCGCCCTGCCCATCTGCGGTTATGACGTGGTTGTTGGTCACCACGTAGCCATCGGCCGAAATGATGAAGCCCGAGCCCAGCGACCGGGCTTCGCGCGTCTGCGGGCCACCCTGACCGCCACCGAACAGGTCGCCAAAGGGCGTTCCGGCAAACGGGTTGTTGTTCTGCACCTTCACGCGCTGGCGGGTGGAGATGTTCACCACCGCCGGCTGGAGCTGCTGCGTGAGGTCGGCAAAGCTCGACGGCGCGCCAGCGCGGGGAACGACGCTGCGCATTTCCGACTGGTCGTTCTGCGCGACCTGCGCGCCTGCCGGGAAGCCTGTCACCAGGGTCAGTGCGCTGCCTGCGAGCAGCAGCGCCGAAGTCACACCATAAGCGTATCGCACGTGGCCTGGTCCTCTTTGTCTATCATGCGCCGGGGGCGGCGCGGCTGACTTGTGCCAAAGTCGATTCACCCCCCTTGCGATGAACGGACTTTGAATGACGATGTTCCGTACCGTTCAGCTTGGGGATTACTTGCCCTTGAACTGCTTGAGGTACTCGTTGTCGGGCGAAAGCACGATCGAGGTGCTTGATCCCTTCTGCGCAAAGGTTGCGTCGTAGCTCTGCATCGCGCGGTAGAAATCGTAGAACGCCGGGTCCTTGTTGAAGGCATCGGCATAGGTCTTGGCCGCGGTCGCTTCGGCCGTGGCGCGGATGATCTGCGCCTGCTTCTGGCCTTGCGCGCGGATCGTGGCGGCTTCCTGCTGGCGCGCGGTGGCCATCCGGGTGAACGCGGATTCGAGCGGGGTGCCTTCGGGAAGGTCGGCCCGCTTGATGCGCACGTCGATCACCTGTGCGCCATACTCGCGCGCCTCGCGGTCGAGCCCCTCGCGGATCTGCTCCATCGCGCGGCCACGGTCGGCAGTGAGCAGCGAGCCGAACGTGCGCTTGCCCAGTTCCTGACGCAAGGCGGAGTTCAGGATCGGCTGGAGCTGTTCGGCGACGCGTTCGGTCGTCCCGGCGGTCTGTACCATGCGCACCGGATCGATGATGCGGAAGCGGGCAAACGCGTCCACTTCGAGGCGGCGCTGGTCGGCCGAGAGCACCTGCTGGCGCTCCATGTCGAGATCAAGGATCCGCTTGTCGACATTGACCACCTTTTCCATGAACGGAATCCGCAGAACGATACCCGCGCCGGTCTGGCCGAAATCGGTCTTGGGTTCGAACCTGTTGACCACGCGGTTGGGCTGGCCGAGGCGGATGATCACCGCCTGGGTTTTCTCATCGACCACGGTGAGGCAGCTGGCGGCCGCCAGCAGGGCAACGCCTGCGGCGATGACGACGGCCTTGCGTTCGGCCCAAAAGGTCTGGATCGCGCTCATCTTACTGACCCCCTTCCTGCGGCTTCTGGCTGCGCTTCATTTCGGGTAGCGGCAGGTAGGCTTGGGTATTGGGCGTCTCGACGATCACCTTGTCGGTCTGGCTCAGCACACGCTCCATTGTTTCGTAGTACATGCGGCGGCGGGTGACTTCGGGGGCGAGCTTGTATTGCTCGTAGACCTTGTCGAATGCGGTTGCCTCACCGCCGGCGCGGGCGGTGAGCTGTTGCGCCCAGGCTTGCGCCCGGTTGATCTCGCTCTGCGCGTCCTGCTGGGCGGCGAGCACTTCCTTGAAGGCATCGACGACCTTGGCCGGCGGATCGGTCTTCTTGATGTCGACACCCTGGATGACGACCCCCGAGCGATAGGCATCGAGCACGCGCTGCATGCGCTCGCGCACGTTGAGTTCGATCTGCGCGCGGCCGGATCCCATCACGTCGTTGAGGTTAACCTCAGCGATGGACTGGCGCATCGCAGCCTCGGCCACTTCGCGCACGGTCTGGTCAGGGTCGGCCAGCTGGAACATGTAGAGCTTCAGGTCCTTGATGTTCCAGCGGACGAGATAGGTGAGGTCAACCAGGTTCTGGTCGGCGGTGAGCATCAGCTTCTCGCCATCGCCCTCGGGGATCGATTCGCGGCGGATCGAGGTCACGTCCTCGACCTTGACCGACTGGATCGGCCAGGGAAGCGTGACCGCAGTGCCGGAATCCAGCGTGCGCGAATAGGAACCGAAAGTGGTGACCACGCCCTTTTCCTGCGGGGCGATCAGGTGGATCATCGAGGTGCCGAGGAATGCCAGCACGATGAGGCCGACCACGACCGGAGCCCACGACTTGCCATCGGGGCGCTGCGGCAGGCGCGGGATGTTGGGGCCACGGCCGCCGCCACCGCCATTGCCGCCACCCTTGCGGTTGCGGAAGATGTCTTCGATGTTCGGGCCACGCCGTCCGCTGTCTTTCTGGCCATCGCCGGATTGCGGCGGGAGCCAGGGATTGCGCGGGCCTTCGGCACCCGGCGCCGCTGGCGGTGGTGTGGTTTCAGGAGCTTCACCGGAGGACCCGGCGCCCGATGTCGGCGCGTCGTTGCCGCCGCCCGAACCCCAGGGGCTTTTCTTGCCTGTCATGAAAAGGCCCGTCTCCCGGCCAAAGCGCGCGATCATTCCGCCCAAGTCTGTCATGCCTTAGGTTATAGGAACCCTTGATGCGAAAAACAGTGTCCATTCCCGAAAATTCATCTGCTAGGGCCGAACGGACAGCTCCGGGATGGAGCGGAACACGGGAAATGGCGTGAGCATCGACGAACAGGCACTGCGCAATGCGCTCGGGGAAGTGGCAGGGGACCGCCTGCAGACGGTGAAAGTGGCGGGCGACACTGCGACTGTCATGCTTGAAGTCGGCGGGCTGGAGCGGCTCGATCGCGACAAGCTGGAAATGGCGGTGCGCGATGCGGCGCGCAAGGCAGGCGTTGGCGATTTGCGCCTTGGCATGACGGCAGAGCGCAAGTCGCGCGTGATCATCGCCGTGGGATCGGGCAAGGGCGGGGTCGGCAAGTCCACCCTTTCGGCCAACCTTGCCGTGGCCATGCACCGGCTCGGGCGCAAGGTCGGTCTGGTCGATGCCGACATCTATGGCCCGTCGCAGCCGCGCCTGCTGCTGACCGAAGGCCGCAAGCCAGAGGCCGAGGACAACAAGATCCATCCGATCCCTTCGCCCTATGGCGTGCCGATGCTGTCGATGGGGCATCTGGTGCAGCCGGGGCAAGCAATCGCGTGGCGCGGGCCGATGGCGGGCAATGCGCTGGGCCAGCTGATCGACGCGCACTGGGGCGATACCGAAATCATCGTCGTCGACCTGCCGCCCGGCACCGGCGACGTGCAGCTGACCATGCTTTCGAAGCACAAGCCGGCGGGCGCAGTGATCGTCTCGACCCCGCAGGATCTGGCGCTGATGGATGCGACCCGCGCGATCGGCCTGTTCGAGCAGGGCAAGGTGCCGATCATCGGCATGGTCGAGAACATGGCGGGCTACATCTGCCCCCATTGCGGCGAAGAGAGCGATCCGTTCGGCGTGGGCGGAGCAGAAGCGGCAGCAAAGACGATGGGCCTGCCGTTCCTCGGCCGTGTCCCGCTCGACATGGCGATCCGGCGCGAGAGCGATGCAGGCAATCCCCCTGCCGCAGGTGACAGCCCGCAGGCCGAGGCATTCCTGTCGATCGCGCGCTCGGTCCTCGCCTGGCTCGACGGGAAGCGCTGAGCTTCATGCGCCTGACGCGGCGAGGGATGCTGGTGGGAGCAGGAGTGGGCGGCGCCCTGCTCATCGCCTTCCCGCTGATCCCGCGCCGCCATCCCGTGCCGCTGCAGGCGGGCAAGGGCGAGCATGTCGTCGATGCTTTCCTGAAGGTTGGCAGGGTCAAGGGTGGAAAGGACTGCGTGCTGACCGTAGCCGTGCCATTTTGCGAAATGGGGCAGGGCATCACCACGCTGGTCGCGCAGATCGTGGCGGACGAGGCCGGAGCCGACTGGCGCAAGGTGGCGGTGGAAGCCGCGCCGATCAGCCCCGCCTATGCCGATCCGGTCCTTTCGGCAAAGTGGGCACCGTTGTGGATGCCCGCCTTTGCCTCGCTGGGACAGGACGCCGACGGGATGCTGGCGCGTCTCCATGCCGAGCGCGGGCCTTTGATGATCACGGCCGACGGTACGGCGCTGGCGGCTTTCGAAACGCCCTTGCGCGAGGCTGGTGCGGCGCTGCGGGCGATGATGGCACAGGCGGCGGCAGACAAGTGGGGCGTCGGCTGGGAGGAGTGCGAGACGAAAGGCAGCTTCGTTTCGCATCAGAACAAGCGCCTGTCGTTTGCCGAACTGCTTGATGCAGCAGTGGACTACAATCCCCCGGACGTGCCCGTGCTGCGCGCCGAACCCCCGCGCGAGAAGCCCGGGCAGTTTCCTGAAGGATCGCCGCCCAGCCATCCGCGGCTCGACCTGCCTGCCAAGGTCGATGGCAGCTTCACCTTCGCGGGGGACGTTCGCCTGCCCGGGATGGTTTACGCGGCGATCGCGCATGGACCGCAAGGGGCGAGCGTGCTGTCGAGCTATGACAAGCAGGCGGCGGCGGCAGTTCGCGGCCTTGTCGGCGTGGTCCATGCCAAGCGCTGGCTGGCAGCGGTCGCAACCGACTGGTTCAGTGCCGACAAGGCAGTGCGGGCGATGGAGCCGCGCTTCAAGGCTGACGGCCCGATTGCCGATGCCGAAAAGGTGCTGGTCGCGCTCGACAAGGCGCTGACCAAGGGGGAGCCGCAGCGGCTCCTTGCAGATGGTGATCCGGACGCGTTGCTGGCCAAGCCTTCACTGACCGCGCGCTACGATGTCGAACCGGCGTTCCACGCGCCGCTGGAGACCGCCAGCGCCACGGCGCGGATGCGGCATGGGTCGCTTGAGCTGTGGATCGCGACGCAGGCCCCGGAACGGGCAAGACGTGCGGCGGCCCGGGCGGCAGGGCTCTCGCGCCGGGACGTGATCGTCTATCCGATGCACGCCGGCGGCAGTTTCGATGCGCGGCTCGACGTACGCATCGCCGCAGAAGTGGCGGCGATCTGCAAGGTCATCGGCAAGCCGGTGCAGCTGACGTACTCGCGCTGGCAGGAAGCGTTGGCGGGCATCCCGCGCACGCCGGTTTCAGCGCAGCTCGATGGGGCGTTGAGTCCGGACAAGACGCGGGTGCTGGGCTGGCGGGCGCGGCTTGCGGTGCCAGCGACAGCAGTTGAATCCGGCGCGCGTCTGCTTGATGGCTGGGGGGTGGGCCAAGCGCTCGAGCTGCAGGATCGGGTTGATCCGATGGCCTGCGAAGGCGCGATGCCACTCTATCGCATTCCGGAAAAGGCGGTGGAGCAGGTGCCGCTGGCGCTGCGGCAGCCGACGGCGCGCTTTCGCGGGCAGGCGCACGGCTATACCGCGTTCTTCACCGAGAGCTTCGTTGACGAGCTGGCCCATGCCGCAGGCAAGGAACCGCTGTCGTTCCGGGTCGGCATGCTCGAGGGTGAGCCGCGGCTGGTGGCCTGCCTGCAGGGGGCGGGGCGGCTGGCGCAGTGGGGCGGCGGGATCGAGGCTTCGGGACAGGGCATTGCCTGTCACCAGATGGAACTGGCCACGGGCGGCGGGGCCGTGCGAAAGGGACTGATCGCGGTCGTCGCCACGGCGCGCAGCGAGGCGGGCGTGGTGCGGGGCCAGCAGATCGAGGGCGGGCTGATGTTCGGCTTGGCCCACGCGGTCGGCGGGGCGAGCGGCTATGCCAAGGGGCGGCCTCTGGCAGGCAGACTCTCGCAATTGGGGCTACCCCTGCTTGCCGATTGCCCCAAGGTTGATATTGCCTTTGCCGACAGCAACGAAGACCCGTTCGACCCCGGCGAGCTGGGCATGGTCGCGGTGGCTCCTGCCATTGCCAATGCCCTGTTCTCCGCAACGGGCGTGCGCTTCCGCCGCCTGCCCCTGATTTCCGAAGGCCTTTGAGCCTCTTCCCAAGGATTGCAATGGAACGTCCGGCCGATCACCCCAATGTGCTGACCGGCAAGGTCGGCGTGCTTGTCGTCAACCTCGGCACGCCCGACGCGCCCGATGTCGATTCGGTCAAGCGCTACCTCAAGGAGTTCCTGTCCGATCCGCGCGTGGTGGAGATCCCCAGGCTGATCTGGCAGCCGATCCTGCGCGGCATCATCCTCAACACGCGGCCAAAGAAGTCGGCACACGCCTATTCGCAGGTGTGGAGCGAGGACGGATCGCCGCTGGCTGCGATCACCAAGGCGCAGGCCCGCGCATTGCAGGAGCGGCTGGGCGATGCGGCGATCGTGCGCCATGCGATGCGCTATCAATCGCCGTCGATGGCCAAGGAGCTCGATGCGCTGGTGGCAGCAGGGTGCGAGCGCATTCTGGTGGCCCCGCTCTATCCGCACTATTCGGGCGCGACGACGGCATCTGCGCTCGACGCCCTGGCCGACTGGATCAAGCTGCGTCGTCGCGTGCCTGCGCTGCGCACGCTGCCGCCCTATCACGATGATCCGGCCTATATCGGTGCGCTTCATGCCGACATGACGCGGCAGATGGCTGCGCTGGACTTTGCGCCGGAACTGCTGCTGCTGAGCTATCACGGCATGCCGGAGCGGACGCTCTACCTTGGCGATCCCTACCACTGCCACTGCCAGAAGACTTCGCGCCTGCTGGCCGAGCGGTTCGCGCAGAGCCATCCTGGCTTGCGGCTGGTCACGACGTTCCAATCACGCTTCGGGCGGGCCAAGTGGCTCGAGCCTGCGACCGATGCCGTGCTGGCGGTTGAGGCCGAGAAGGGAACGAAGCGCGTTGTGATCGCGGCGCCGGGCTTTTCGGCGGACTGTCTGGAGACACTGGAAGAGCTGGCGATTCGCGGCAAGGAAGACTTCGAGGCGGCGGGCGGTACGCACTTCGCCGCGCTCGAGTGCCTCAACGCCGGGCCAGTCGGAATGGATATGCTGGAGACGATGGCACGGCGCGAACTGGCGGGCTGGATCGAATAAGGCTCTTGGCCGCTGCTGACAGGCGTGTTAATTGACCGGTTAAACCAGAACACCGGGAGACACCATGGCCAGCATCGCACCCGAGGCTGCTGCTAACCTGCATACAGAACGCGCCAATCCGCACTGGGTGCGGCTGGGCGGTGATCACAAGCTTGACCACATTCCCGGCGAGGACGGCTGGCCCGTGCTCGGCACCACGCTGATGCAGCTGGCCGATCCGCTGGGCTTCCAGAAGCGCATGGTCGAAACATATGGCCCGGTGTTCCGAACGCGCAGCTTCGGGCGGCGCGGGGTCAACCTGATCGGGGCCGATGCCAACGAACTGGTGCTGTTCGATCGCGACAAGCTGTTTTCGAACGAGCAGGGCTGGGGGCCGGTGCTGAACCTGCTGTTCCCGCGCGGGCTGATGCTTATGGATTTCGAGGCACACCGGGTTGACCGGCGGGCCTTGTCGATCGCGTTCAAGCCCGAGCCGATGCGGGCCTATTGCGGGGTACTGAATACCGGGATTGCCTCGGCGATGGAGCAGTGGGCCAAGAACACTGGGAATGGCTCGATGCGCTTCTACGACGCGATCAAGGCGCTCACGCTGGACACGGCGGCATCGAGCTTCCTCGGCCTGCCGCTGGGGCCTGAGGCAGACCGGCTGAACAAGGCCTTCGTCGACATGGTGCAGGCCTCGGTCGGCGTGGTGCGCAAGCCGCTGCCCTTCACCAAGATGGGCAAGGGCGTGGCCGGGCGACGGCTGATGGTCGACTACTTCGGGCGGCTGGTGCGCGAGCGTCGGGCCAATCCGGGGCAGGACATGTTCAGCCAGTTCGCGCTCGCGACCCGAGACGACGGCTCGTTGCTGCCGGAGGACGTGGTGGTCGATCACATGATCTTCCTGATGATGGCGGCGCACGACACGATCACCTCTTCAGCAACGGTGCTGTTCTGGCAGCTGGCCAAGAACCCCCGGTGGCAGGACCGCCTGCGGGCCGAGGCGCGCGCGGTGACGGGAGGGGACGGCCTGCCCTTGGCCTACGAGGACCTTGGGCGGATGGAACTGACCGAGATGGCCTTCAAGGAAGCGCTGCGCTTCATGCCGCCGGTGCCGAACATGCCGCGCCGGGCGCTGCGGGACTTCCGCTTTGGCGGCTATGACATTCCGGCCGGGACCCCGATCGGGATCAGTCCGGCAGCGGTTCATGCCGATCCGGCTCACTGGGAATCGCCCGAGATCTTCGATCCCATGCGCTTTACCGCGGACAAGGTGGCGGCGCGGCACAAGTATGCCTGGGTGCCGTTCGGCGGCGGCGCGCACATGTGCCTGGGGCTGCATTTCGCCTATATGCAGGTCAAGCTTCTGGCCAATCACATCCTCACGCGATTCGAGGTGCGGATGGCCGCCGGTGCCGAGCCGCTGTGGCAGGCCTGGCCGATCCCGAAGCCGCGTGACGGCCTGAGGGTGGAGATGCGCCGAATCTGTTGACGATTCGGGTGTCCACAGTTATGGGGCGCGCTTTCCGGCGGGACATCCCGCCACTGGATGAGATTCACGCGGTCGCTCCTGGCGCCCGCCAAGGCACGAGAAACAGGAAGACCATGGCCAACACGCCGCAAGCCCGCAAGCGTATCCGTCGCAATGAACGTCGCGCCGAAATCAACGGCAACCGCCTTTCGCGCATCCGCACCTTCGTGAAGAAGGTCGAGACTGCACTGGCTGGCGGCGACAAGACGGCTGCTGCTGCGGCGCTGAAGGAAGCCCAGCCCGAGCTGGCGCGTGGCGTTGCCCGTGGCGTGCTCCACAAGAACACCGTCGCGCGCAAGATGTCGCGCCTGTCGAAGCGCGTCGCCGCGCTCTGACTTTGGCAGGATGATTCGCTGCTCGAAGCGGCGGACATTCTTCCAGAACGGCACAAATAAAGAACATGGTCGGCGATGATTTCGCCGGCCATTTTCATTTGTGTGCCTACTGATCCGCAGTCTTCCGCATTGTTACATTGTGCAGTCGCAACAAGTCACGGAATCTACGCGATTCGCATGACCGTGCATGACTGCATAAGTAAAAAGCCTTAGTTTTCAGCTATTTGATGCATCTCTGCGGGTTAGGGCGAGTCAAGGGCATTTATTTCAGTTTTTTTGCTCCCTGCCCGCTTGCGCGAAGGGGGCGAACCCCAATAGACAATGCGGACCGGGGGCGGGAATCACTGCCACTTGGTGTCACTTGAAATTTCATCGAACAGGGTCTGCTGCGCCTTGTGCGGCAGAGCAGGGGCATTTTGTGTCTGCGTGCCGGGGAAGCGCGCGGGCCAATTCAGTCGAGGCAGCGAAGCGTGAAAGTAGACGATTTCGCAGGGGGAAGCGCGGTCAGCGCCATGGCGACCACCGCCAAGGGCGAAGGCGAGCGTAGCATGACGGGCAAGAAGGGACGTGACAGCACAATGATCGAGGACCAGGAAGCGCTGGATCTGGCAGCAGACTGGGCCGACATCAGCCAGGGTCTGAAGAAGGACCTTGGGCCGCAACTCCACGCGCAGTGGATCAAGCCGATCCAGCTCGGTTCGTTCTGCAAGGAAACCGGCACGCTCGACCTGTTCCTGCCGACCGAATTCTCGGCGAACTGGGTGGCCGATCGGTTCGCCGATCGCCTCAGCCTTGCCTGGAAGATCGCACGCTCTGAAGTGCGCCAGGTGCGCATCACCGTCCACCCGCGCCGCCGCTCGATGCCGGAGCTGCGTGTCGGTGGCGAAGCGCCGATCGCGCCGCGCGCTCCGGTTCACGCTGCTCCGGCGATGCTCGATTCAGCGCTGTCCGGTCTCGACCCTTCGCTGACTTTCGCCGAGTTCGTCTCCGGCTCCGCCAACGTGCTGGCGGTCAACGCGGCGCAGCGCATGGCCGCGGTCGAGACCCCGCAGTTCTCGCCGCTCTACCTCAAGGGCTCGACCGGACAGGGCAAGACCCACCTGCTCCACGCCATCGGCCACGCCTTTGCCGCCAACAAGCCGGGCGCGCGCATCTTCTACTGCTCGGCAGAGCGGTTCATGATCGAATTCGTCCAGGCCATGCGCTCGAACGAGATGATCGAGTTCAAGGCCCGTCTGCGCGGCTTCGACATGCTGCTGGTGGACGACATCCAGTTCATCATCGGTAAGGCTAGCACGCAGGAGGAATTCCTCCACACGATCGATGCGCTGATGAGCGCAGGCAAGCGCCTCGTCGTCGCCGCTGACCGTGCGCCCCAGGCGCTGGACGGCGTCGAGCAGCGCCTGCTCTCGCGCCTGTCCATGGGTCTGGTGGCGGACATCCAGCCGGCCGACATCGAACTGCGCCGCAAGATTCTCGAGCATCGCCTGGGCCGGTTCGGCAACACGCAAGTGCCGGCGGACGTGATCGAGTTCCTCGCTCGCACCATCAACCGCAACGTGCGCGAGCTTGTCGGTGGCCTCAACAAGCTGATCGCCTATGCCCAGCTCACCGGCCAGCCGGTGTCGCTGCAGCTCGCTGAAGAGCAGCTGACCGACATCCTCTCGGCCAACCGCCGCCGCATCACCATTGACGAGATCCAGCGCACGGTCTGCCAGTTCTACCGCGTCGACCGCACGGAAATGGCCTCGAAGCGTCGTGCCCGTGCCGTGGTGCGTCCGCGCCAGGTTGCGATGTACCTAGCCAAGGTGCTGACGCCCCGCTCCTACCCGGAAATCGGCCGCAAGTTCGGCGGACGCGATCACTCGACCGTGATCCACGCTGTGCGCCTGATCGAGGAACTGCGCACCCGCGACGCCGACATGGACGGCGACGTGCGCACGCTGCTGCGGCAGCTGGAGGACTAAGAGAAAGGGAAATGCGAGGCTGATGACCCTCGCATTTCCCCTTCTTCTTCCCTAATTGCGTCGCATGACGCCAGACCGCTTAGACCGCTTCGCCCGCCATATCGTCCTGCCCGAAGTGGGTGCGATGGGGCAGGCGAAACTGGCGCAGAGCCATGCCGTGCTGATCGGCATGGGCGGCATTGGCTCGCCTGCGCTGCAGTACCTCGCGGGAGCAGGAGTTGGCCGCTTGACGCTGGTGGATGACGACGTGGTCGAGGCGAGCAACCTGCAGCGGCAGACCATCTATACCGAAGCCGACATCGGCAAGGCCAAGGCCGAGGCGGCAGCAGCGTGGGTCAACGCCTTCGATCCAGCGCTGGAGGTTTCGGTCCATGTCCTGCGCATCAATCGCGACAACGCTGTAAGCCTGATCGCCGGGGCGGATGTGGTGCTCGACGGCTGCGACAACTTCGCCACGCGGCTTGCCGTTTCGGACGCCTGCGTCAAGGCGGGTGTGCCGCTGACCAGTGCTGCGCTCGGGCGGTTCCAGGGGCAGGTGGCGAACTTTGCTGGTCATCGAGAGGACCATGCCTGCTACCGCTGTTTCGTTGGCGATGCCTTCGATGCCGAGGATTGCGATAGCTGCGCCGATCTTGGCGTGCTGGGCGCGATGGTCGGCATGGTCGGCGCGTTTGGCGCGATGGCGGCGATGCGGGTGCTGCTCGAGGGCGTATCGGCGCTCGGCGATCCCCAGTGGGGGCAACTGCACGTCATGGACGGCCTGAAGCCCTCGCTGCGCACGATGCGCATTGCGCGGGACCCCGAGTGCAAAGGCTGCGGCGTGCCCGCCTGAACGCCTCCTGAGGGCAAAGAAAAGGGCGCGAGGACCGAAGTCCCCGCGCCCTTTCTGTCTGGCTTGAAGCCGCGTCTTACGAAGCGAGCTTGCGCAGCACGTAGTGCAGGATGCCACCGTTCATGAAGTACTCGACTTCGTTGGCGGTATCGATGCGGCACAGCGCCGTGAAGGTCAGCTTGGTGCCGTCCTTGCGCGTGACTTCGACTTCCACATCCTGGCGCGGCTGCAGGTTGGCAACGCCC
The DNA here is from genome assembly GCF_001556015.1 of Novosphingobium sp. CCH12-A3. Classification (NCBI taxonomy): domain Bacteria; kingdom Pseudomonadati; phylum Pseudomonadota; class Alphaproteobacteria; order Sphingomonadales; family Sphingomonadaceae; genus Novosphingobium; species Novosphingobium sp. CCH12-A3. The sequence goes on from NZ_LSIA01000206.1 coordinate 28,600, forward strand.
TTGATGGTGAAGGTATCGTCGCCCGAGAGCGCCAGCGAGGTGCGGTTCTGGCCTTCCTTGAACTGCAGCGGGAGCACACCCATGCCGACGAGGTTCGAGCGGTGGATACGCTCGAAGCTCTCGACGATGACGGCGCGGACGCCGAGCAGGTTGGTGCCCTTGGCCGCCCAGTCGCGGCTGGAGCCAGTGCCGTATTCCTTGCCGGCGATGACCACGGTCGGCACGCCATCGGCCTTGTGCTTCATGGCCACGTCGTAGACCGAGCCGACCTCGTCGCCGTAGCGCGAGAAGCCGCCTTCGACGCCGGGGACCATCTCGTTCTTGATGCGGATGTTGGCGAAAGTGCCGCGCATCATGACTTCGTGGTGGCCACGGCGCGCGCCGTAGGAGTTGAAGTCCGCCTTCGAGACCTGATGCTCCATCAGCCACTGGCCGGCGGGGCTGTCAGCCTTGATCGAACCGGCCGGCGAGATGTGGTCGGTGGTGATCGAATCGCCAAGGATCAGCAGCGGCTTGGCCTCGATGATGTCGCTGACCGGAGCCGGCGTCATCGACATGCCTTCGAAGTACGGCGGATTGGCGACATAGGTCGACCCGGCGCGCCACGAGTAGGTTTCCGAGCCGGTGACGTTGATCGCCTGCCAGTGCGCATCGCCCTTGTAGACGTCGGCATAGCGGGCCTGGAACATGGCGCGGTCCATGCAGCCGGCCATGGTGGTGGCGACTTCGCTGTTCGAGGGCCAGATGTCCTTGAGATAGACATCAACGCCGTCCTTGCTCTTGCCGATCGGGGTGGTGGTGAAGTCTTCGACCACGGTGCCCTTGAGCGCATAGGCAACAACCAGCGGCGGCGAGGCGAGGAAGTTGGCGCGCACGTCGGGGCTGACGCGGCCTTCGAAGTTGCGGTTGCCAGAGATCACGGCAGCGGCAACCAGGCCGTTGTCGTTGATCGCCTTGCTGATCGGTTCGGCGAGCGGACCCGAGTTGCCGATGCAGGTGGTGCAGCCATAGCCGACGAGGTTGAAGCCAACCGCGTCGAGGTGTTCCTGCAGGCCAGCCTTGTTGAGGTAGTCGGTGACCACCTGCGAGCCGGGTGCCAGCGAGGTCTTGACCCAGGGCTTCGGCTTGAGGCCGAGTTCGTTGGCCTTCTTGGCGACGAGACCGGCAGCCACCAGCACGCCCGGGTTCGAGGTGTTGGTGCACGAGGTGATCGCGGCGATGGTCACGTCACCGTCGCCGATGTCGAAGTCCTTGCCTTCGACGGGGACGCGGGCCGGGGTCTTCTTGTAGGTGTTGGCCATGTCGGCATTGAACACGTCGTCGACTTCGGGAAGCGACACGCGGTCCTGCGGACGCTTGGGGCCGGCGAGCGAGGGCACGACGGTGCCGAGGTCGAGTTCGAGGGTCGAGGAGAAGATTGGCTCGACGGCAGGATCGATCCAGAAGCCCTGCTCCTTGGCATAGGCTTCGACGAGCGCGATCTGCGCTTCCTCGCGGCCGGTCAGGCGCATGTAGTCGAGCGTCTTGTCGTCAATGCCGAAGAAGCCGCAGGTGGCGCCGTATTCCGGAGCCATGTTCGCGAGCGTCGCGCGATCAGCCAGCGACAGGGCGGCAAGGCCGGGGCCGTAGTATTCGACGAAACGGCCGACCACGCCATGCTTGCGCAGCATGTTGGTGCAGGTCAGTACGAGGTCGGTCGCGGTGACGCCTTCCTTGAGCTCGCCGGTGAACTTGAAGCCCACGACTTCGGGGATGAGCATCGAGACCGGCTGGCCGAGCATCGCGGCTTCTGCCTCGATACCGCCCACGCCCCAGCCGAGCACGCCGAGGCCGTTGACCATGGTGGTGTGGCTGTCGGTGCCGACGCAGGTATCAGGGTAGGCAACCGTGACGCCGTTCTGGTCGGTCGAGGTCCACACGGTCTGGGCGATGTTCTCGAGGTTGACCTGATGGCAGATCCCGGTGCCGGGAGGCACGGCGTAGAAGTTGTTAAGGCTCTTCGAACCCCACTTGAGGAAATCGTAGCGCTCCATGTTGCGCTGGTATTCAATTTCCATGTTCTCTTCGAAGGCCTTGGGGTGGCCGAATTCGTCCACCATGACCGAGTGGTCGATGACGAGGTTGACCGGCACCAGCGGGTTGATCTTGCTGGTGTCACCGCCGAGCGTGGCGATGGCATCGCGCATCGCGGCAAGGTCGACCACGCAGGGCACGCCGGTAAAGTCCTGCAGCAGCACGCGCGCCGGGCGGTACTGGATCTCGCTGTTCGATTCGGTTGGGCTCTTCTGCCAGTCGACGATTGCCTTCACGTCGTCGGTGGAGACGGTAAAGCCGCCATCCTCGAAGCGGAGAAGGTTTTCGAGAAGGACCTTCATCGAGAAGGGCAGGCGCGAAACGTCGCCGAACTTCTCCGAAGCCTTCTTGAGCGAATAATAGGCATAGTCCTTGCCGCCCACGTTCATCGTGCTGCGGGTGCCGAGCGTATCCTGTCCGACCTGGGTCATGGCTGTGCGTCTTCCCTCCTGTCGCGGCCGTTGCTGTACGGTGCCACGCGGGGAATCGCTCTTGGACCAAAGGCCCGTGGCGGCGCGGCGAGTTACGGCCTGAAAGCGAGAGGGCGATGCGCGCAAAGCGCGGGCACGTCAAGGGCGAGAGGGGCGCAAATCTCGCATGTGCAGCGCGATTTATTCTGGAGGAACACTTATTGATTTGCAATTGCAAGAACGGCCTGCATTGCGCCCGCTTCAGGTGTGCGCGATCGCCTCGGCCGGGGCCTTTTTGGTGGCATAGAGGCACCCTGCGACAATCAGAGTGACCCCGGCGAGCATAGGCACTGTCACCGGTTCCGAGAACGCAATCCATCCGACAATCGCAGCCCAGATGAACGCCGTATATTCCAGGGGCACCAGAAACTGCGCTTCTGCTCGGCCATAGGCCCAGCTCAAAAGCATGATCGATGCGGCCGACAGGATCGCCGACCCGACGATCAGCCACCAGACCTCACCAGTGGGAAATGGCGCGAACCACCATGCTCCCATACCCAGAAAGCCGAATTGGACGAGAGCCTGGAAGAAGGCCACTTCCTCGGGCTTGGCGAGAAGCGCCTGTTGACGCTGCAGGACCAGATTCCATGCGTAGAGCACCGCGGACACCAGTGTGGCGATAAGGCCCTTCATGGCTTCGGCGTCCGAGGGGCCATCGAACTTGCCCCCAGCAATGACGACCACCCCTGCAAGCGCCAGAAGCGAGCCGCCGATGGCTGCGGGCCTTACCTTCTCTCCCAGCATGATTGCTGCGAGATAGAGCGCGATAAGCGGAGCGATGAAGGACAGCGCAATGCCCTCTGCCAGTGGAAGCCGCACGATACCATAGAAGAACAGCGTGGCCATGACAGAGGCAACCGACCCGCGCAGGAGGTGTACCTTGAGTACGGTCCAGGCAGGCCAGCCCTGCCCACGCCAGAGCCACAGCGGAAACGTCAGCAACGATCCGGCAAGGCCTCGCCAGCACATCGCAGCATAGGCGCCGATTGCCAGTGAAGCGGCCTTCATCACCCCGTCCATCACCGAGAACAACGCAAGCCCGAGCATCGTGGCAAGGACAGGGAGCAGTAGCGGGCGATGAGCGTTCATCGCTCAGGCCATAGGCAAACTGGTTGCGATTTGAAACGATCATCTCGCCGCCGGGCGCGATTCAGGCTCCAGACAGGCGCGATACTTGATAGTCCCCCGCTTGATAGTCCAGTGGCCTTGGGGCAGGACATTGGCGGTGGTGCGGCCGCCCGCGACGGCGCAATTGAACAGGGAAGTGCGGAACGTGAAGCTTGCGAAATTCGGTATCGGGACCTCGGGCAAGTTTGGCGTGGCCCTTGTGGCGCTGACGTTCGCGGCACAGCCGCTTGTTGCCCAGACGGCGCCAGCATCCGGTCCGATCGACCTGACCAAGCAAGCCAAGCCGCCAGTGGTCGCGCCAACCGTCGCAGCTCCGGTCGTAACCGCGGCCCCGTCGGCGCCCGTCGCTGCGCCGCATTGGACACAAGCGGATGCTCAGGCCCTACTGGCAGCAATAAAGGGGATCGGAGCAGAAGGGCTGTTCCCCAAAGACTACCAGCCGGAAGCGTTGTCTGCGGCAATCGTCAAGGGCGAAGGTCCGGAGCTCGATGAAACGGCGACGAAGCTCTTCACATGGCTGGCCGAGGACCTGCGCGATGGCCGCACGCCGATGACGGCGCGCGTGCAGTGGTTCGCGGTTGATCCCGACCAGGACCTCAATCCAACCTCGTTGATCCTCGCCGAAGCGCTCGACAAGCATGACGTCAAGGGGGCGCTGATGGCCCTCCTGCCGACGGTGCCGGATTACGCTGCGCTGAAGGCGGCTTTGCCCAAGGCGCAGACCCAGAAGCAGGCGGCGCTGATTCGGGCGAACATGGACCGCTGGCGCTGGCTCGCCCGCGATCTCGGTTCGCAGTACCTGCTGACCAATGTGCCCGAGCAGATGCTGCGCCTGACGGTCAAGAACAAGATCATCAGCACCTATAAGGTCATCGTCGGCAAGCCCGGCAAGACTGCGACGCCCCAGCTTGCCGAGACGGTCGAAGGCGTCATCTTCAACCCGACTTGGACCGTGCCGCAGTCGATCGTCGTCGGCGAAGGGCTGGGAGCACGTCTGGTGAACAATCCCAGGCAGGCCGAGCGCGAAGGCTACAAGGTGACCAAGGCGGCTGATGGCACGATCTATGTCGTCCAGCAGCCCGGAGACAACAATTCGCTGGGCCGCATGAAGCTCGATATGCCCAACGAGCATGCGATCTTCCTGCATGATACGCCGAACCGGAACCTGTTCAATCTGACAGCGCGCGCGCTGAGCCACGGCTGCGTGCGCGTCGAACGGGCGACGGAGCTGGCCATGACGATGGCGATCCTCGGCGCGAGCATGACGCCGGACGATGCGGTCGCCGCCCATACTTCGAAGGTCTACACCAAGGTGCCGATGACCAAGACCTTCCCGGTCTATCTCACCTATTTCACCGTCGCGCGCGACGTGAACGGCATGCTGCGGTCATTCCCCGACATCTATAACCGAGACGCGCCGGTGCTGGCGAGCTTTGCCCAGCCGCGCCAGCAGCATACCACGCAGCGCAAGAGCAACGAGGAAGTGATCAAGCTCGACAATCCGCTGTAATTCGACGGTGGCGAGGACAAGGCTCAGCGTCTGCCAGCGCAAGCGGCGGTTCGGTGGCGCGGATGAAGCGGCCGCTGCTGCGCAGGCAAGCGAGCTTGTCCTGCATCCCTACCATTGCGACCGGTGTTTTGGCTGGCACTTGACGAGCAGGACGAAGGGGCGGCGCGTCCCTCGTCCCCGATCCGGTATTCAGCCCAGGCCCAACCTGTCGGCGTAGAGCAGGCGCCCGCCGGAAAGGTGCCACAAGGCTTCGTTGAAGTCCGCCTCGCTCATGGCAAAGCAGCCGTCAGAGCGGCCCAGCTTGCCCCACTTCTCGAGCATTGCGGGATTGGCGTACCACGCGGAATGCAGCACGATTGCGCGGTCAAGCACGTTGGAGTTGTCCGGTTCCAGGCCGCCCAGGCGAATCGAGGTTCCGTACTTGCCCTTGTACCACTCCCAGGTGACGTAGGCGCCACGCGAGGTGGCAAGGCTGCCGACTTCGTTGGAAAAGGTCTTCAGGAAGCCATCGTGCTCAGGGTCGGAACCGCGGCCGTGCGCGACGAGGAAAGACCTGACCTCGCCGCGTTCCAGATTGGCAAAGTGGAAGCGGGGCAAGGACGAGGGCATCGCAAAGTCCGCAATGCCGACGATATCGGTCCGCCACAGCGACGCGCGGTGCTTCTCCACTTGCTCGGCGGCAATGCGCAGGACTTCGCGGTGCTGCTGGTTGGGATAGTAAGTTGCTGCCGCCACGCGCGGCGGGAACACGGCAGCGACGGCGCTTGCCGCAGCGCCTGCCAGTACCGTTCGCCTGTCGACTTTGTCTGTCATGTCCGGTCCCGTAACACGCTTTCGCCTTATCAAGCGTGAACGGCGAGCATTCTATGCATTTGCGACCGGATTTCCAGCATCTGAGCCAGGATGTGCCGCGAACTGGCTTCCCAACTGGCTCAGGGCGTCGCCGTCCACGCGCATGACCGTCCATTCGTCCATGAACCTGGCGCCGAGCGACTTGTAGAAACCGATCGCCGGTTCGTTCCAGTCGAGCACCGACCATTCCAGACGCGCGCAGTCCCGCTCGACGGCCAAGGCGGCCAGATGCGAGAGCAGCGCCTTGCCGAGGCCGGAGCCGCGAGCCTCAGGTTGCACGAACAGGTCTTCGAGGTAGATCCCCGGCTTGCCTTCGAACGTCGAGAAATTGTGGAAGAACAAGGCAAACCCTTGCGGCTCGCCATCCAGCTCTCCGATGACGACTTCGGCATAAGGGCGCGGGCCGAAGAGCTTGGCTGCCAGCACCGCCTCGTCGAAGCGGACTTCGTGCGCCAGCTTTTCATACTCGGCGAGAGCGCGGATGAGTTCGGCGATCAGGGGTGTATCGGCATGGGTCGCCGCGCGGATGGAGATGGTCATGAACGACGACTAGCGATTCGCCAGGAACCTTGCCAGCCCCGCAGAATTGCGAAAGGCATGAACACCATGATCCGCGCCGCGCTTGCCTCGGTACCAGTGCTTCTGGCGCTTGCCGGCTGTTCGCCCGACGGTGGGAGGCCGACGGCTTCGCTACCCGCTCCCGCATCGCAAGCTTCAACGCCGCCAGTTCCGACGCCTTCGGCAGCCGTTACGCGGATCCTTGATCGGGTTGCGGCGGATCAGTTGCTGCGTAATTCCGGCGTGACCTTGCAATGGATCAACTGGAATACGCGCGGCACTGCCAATGCGCGGGACGATGCCGGGGTGATAAGGCTCACGGCAAGTCAGGCTTCGTCGAATGGCCCCGGCCGCCTGTGGCTCGATGGCCGTGTGACGGAGATCGGCGCAGATTACTTCGTCTTTTCAGGCACGATCCGCATTACAGACACGCCCGATGCGGGCCGCAGATGCGAGGCGACCCGTGAAGACTGGCGCTTTGCCGTGACGCAGAATCGCCCATATTGGCGCTTGCGCACCTTCGAATGGTGTGATGAACTCACCGACTACATAGACATCTACAAACCCGCCGCAGGGCGCTGACGGGTCATTCAGCCGCTTCGGTGACGTTCCCCGCGTCGGTCGTCGCCGCTTCGATCTCGGCGGCTTTCTTCTCTACCAGCGATACAATGTGGTCCAGCATCTCTTCGGACTGGATAGTGTGGTCGGTCACGCCCGAGAGGTAGACCATGTGCTTGCCGTTGCCGCCGCCGGTGAGGCCGATATCGGTCTCGCGCGCTTCGCCGGGGCCGTTCACGACGCAGCCGAGCACTGACAGCGAGATCGGCGTCTTGATGTGGGAAAGGCGGCTCTCCAGCGCCTCTACCGTGCGGATCACATCAAAGCCCTGACGCGCACAGGATGGGCACGAGACCACGCGGACACCGCGTGTGCGCAGGCCGAGGCTCTTGAGGATCTCGAAGCCGACGCGGACTTCCTCTTCCGGTTCCGCCGAAAGCGATACGCGCAAGGTATCTCCAATTCCCGCCCAGAGCAGGTTGCCAATGCCGATCGAGGACTTGACCGTGCCGCCGATCAACCCGCCAGCCTCGGTAATGCCAAGGTGCAGCGGGCAATCGACCGCTTCGGCAAGTCCCATGTAGGCAGCGACCGCGAGGAATACGTCAGAGGCCTTCACCGCCACTTTGTATTCGTGAAAATCGTGGTCCTGCAGCAGCTTGATATGATCGAGCGCGCTTTCGACGAGAGCCTCGGGGCAGGGCTCGCCGTACTTCTCCAGCAGGTCCTTCTCGAGGCTGCCGGCGTTGACGCCGATACGGATCGCGCAGCCATTGGCCTTGGCGGCCCGGACCACTTCCGCCACGCGATCGTTGCTGCCGATGTTGCCGGGATTGATGCGCAGGCAGGCAGCGCCAGCATCGGCAGCTTCAAGCGCGCGCTTGTAGTGAAAGTGGATATCCGCAACGATCGGGACGCGGGCGGCTTTGGTGATCTGGCGCAGCGCCGTGGTGCTTTCGACGTCCGGGCACGAGACGCGGATGATGTCGGCACCGGCATCCTCGCAGCGGCGGATCTGGTTGATCGTGGCCACGGCATCGGACGTCAGGGTGTTGGTCATCGTTTGCACGGTGATCGGAGCGTCCCCGCCAACGGGAACACTGCCGACCATGATCTGGCGGCTCTTGCGACGCGCGATATCGCGCCAGGGACGGATCGAGGACATGGGCCCTCTATAGGGATTAAGGAGCCGGTCCGGAAGGCGTCTAAACCGGCCCGGCAAACATGAATTCGGGATCGCAGTGGTCACCCACCCAGAATTCGATGTCGGCCACCTTGTCGAGGCCATAGCGCCGGTAGAAGCGCTGCGCATCGGGATTGTGAGCATAGACCGAAAGCTGCATCTCGTCCGCGCCCCAGGCCCGCGCTTCGGCCAGGGCCCAGTCCATCAGCCGCGCACCGTGGCCACGCCCGATCAGGTCAGGGTCGGTGTAAAGCTGCTTGAGTTCCATCGGCGAGCTTGCTGGTGTCTTCTGCGGAAGCGAACTCTTGCGGACGATCTTGCAGAAGCTGGTCAGAACGCCCTCTTCCTCGATCACCGCAATCTTCATCTCGGGATCTGCCAGCTGCGACGAAACCGTCGCTTCCGAATGTGATTCCTCAAGGAAGCGTGAGAGGTTTTCGGGGCTGTAAAGGTTGCCGAACTTGGCAATGAAGGCGCGGCGGCCGAGATCGGCAAGGGCGGGCGCATCTGCGGTCTTGGCAAGGCGGAGCGTCATGCTCCGCCTTTAGCGCCATGGCGCTGCCAATTCCAACCCGGTCAGCCGGTCTTTTCAGCCTTCACCTTCGTGTAGGGCACGAACTTGCCGAGACCGATCGAGCCGCGCCAGAAGCCTGCGTTGCGATCAACCATTCGCACGATATCGACACTGCACAGCTGCGAGTTCCACGGCGTGGTGACCATGATGTCGTTGTCGTCAAGCGAGCTGGCGCCCGAGTCCGGCCGGTTGACCCAGATCGTTGTGCCAGTGTCGTAGATGATCGCGGTCTTGTCATAGACCCGCGTGTTCACCACGCGTGGCAGGTAGATGCAGTCCTTCGGCTCACCCGCCACGCGCCCTTCGAGCGCCTTGGCGAGTTCCTGCTCGGAAGTAAGACGCGGCTTTGCGTCGGCGGCGGCCCCGGCAAGGAGCAGCGATCCGGCAGCCACTGCCGCAGCGAGCTTGCTGACGGTGTTCTTCATGACTGGCAGTTCCTTTCGACTCGATCCCATGCGGATAGCGCGAAACGGCTTAACCCGCGCTGACCACATAACGCCGCAGCGCCAGCAATCCTTCCATCAGGCCGTGCCGCCGACGGTGAGGCCTTCGACCAGCAAGGTTGGCTGCCCAACGCCTGCCGGAACGCTCTGCCCGCCCTTGCCGCAGACGCCCACGCCCTCATCCAGCGCGAGATCGTTGCCGATGCCGATGACCTTGGTGAGGCAGGTCGGCCCGTCGCCGATCAACGTCGCACCCTTGATCGGCGCGCCAAGCTTTCCGTTCTCGATGCGGTAGGCTTCGGTGCATGAGAACACGAACTTGCCGCTGGTGATGTCGACCTGTCCGCCGCCAAAGGACTTGGCGAAGATGCCATTCTTCACGCGGGAGAGCAGTTCGGCCGGATCGTCCTTGCCGCCGCGCATGAAAGTGTTGGTCATGCGCGGCATCGGCGCGTGAGCGAAGCTTTCGCGGCGACCGTTGCCGGTAGGGGCCACGCCCATCAGGCGGGCGTTGAGCCGGTCCTGGATGTAGCCCTTGAGAATGCCGTCCTCGATCAGGATGTTCTCCTGAGTCGGCGTGCCTTCGTCGTCAATCGAAAGCGAGCCGCGACGGCCCTGGCCATTGACGCCGAGCAGAGTGCCATCGTCGATCACGGTAACGCCGGGCGCAGCGACGCGTTCGCCGATCCGACCGGAGAAGGCACTGGTGCCCTTGCGGTTGAAATCGCCTTCGAGACCATGGCCGACCGCTTCGTGCAGCAGCACGCCGGGCCAGCCGGGGCCGAGCAGCACGGTCATTTCACCAGCCGGCGCGGCCACCGACTCGAGATTTACCAGCGCCTGGTTCAGCGCTTTGTCGATCGCGCGATTCCACGTGTCGGCCGAGAACAGATCGTCGTAAAGGCGACGGCCGCCGATGCCGAACGAACCCGTTTCACGGCGGCCGTTCTGTTCCGCGACGATCGAGACGTTCAGGCGGACCAGCGGGCGGACGTCATGGGCGACGAATCCATCGGCGCGGACGATCTCCACCACCGACCACGAACCCGAAAGCGAAGCCGAAACCTGCGCCACGCGAGGATCGCGAGCCCGGGCCGCCGCATTGATGGCTTCCAGCAGCTTGACCTTTGCCTCGAACGGAACGGCATCGAGCGGGGAGGCTTCGGTGTAGAGGTGGCGGTTGTTGTTGCGGGGCGGCGGGGCAGGTTGGCCCTTCGCCGGATCGAGCAGATTCAGCGTCTCGCCGGCACGGGCAATGGCAGCCGCCGAAATTTCGTTGGCGTGGGCGAAACCGGTCATCTCGCCGGAGACGCCGCGCAAGCCGAAGCCGGCATCGCGCGAATAGTCTGCCGTCTTCAGGCGACCGTCATCGAAACCGAAGCTCTCACTGGCGATGAACTGGAGATAGAGTTCGCCGTCGTCGCAGGATTTCAGCGCATTCGCGGTGAGGTTTTGCGCCTCTTCAGGCGACAGAAGGCCAGAGCGATAGAGCAGCGAGCGGGTGTCAAGATCGGTCATGCTGACCGATATAGGCGCTCAAGACACAAAGGCCATAGAGCGAAGCTGCTTAAGCGGCTTGGGCGTTATCCGCTGGGCCACCCTTGAGGACGAAGCGCTTGTCGCAATAGCCGCACTCGACATAGCCCTTCTCGTCGATCTCAAGCCAGACGCGCGGATGGCCAAGGGCAACGCCGCCGCGAATGTCGGACGCGCCGTCGCACTTTACGCGATGATGGTCGGTGTAAACGGTTTCGGGTGCCTGAATCATGGGCTGCGGCTAGCAAATCGGCGGGCTTCAGACAATTGCGTTTTCGCTGGCGCTGGTGCAGGCAGCGGCCATGGCAAGCACCAATGAAACTCCCCCCGCAATCCGCATTCGCGATCTGGTGAAACGCTATGCGCCGACGGGCAAGGCGCCCGGCAAGCTGGCGCTGGACGGGGTCAGCTTCGACGTGCCGCAAGGCCAGATTTTCGGACTCCTCGGGCCGAACGGCGCCGGCAAGTCAACCTTGATCAATACATTGGCCGGGTTGGTAATGAAGACGTCGGGCAGCGTCGAGATCTGGGGGCATGACATCGATCACGATGTGCGCAATGCCAAGGCCTCGATCGGGATCGTGCCTCAGGAAATCGTATTCGATCCCTTCTTCACGCCGGCCGAAGTGCTCGACAACCAGGCCGGACTCTACGGCGTGCCCAAGACGATGCGGCGCACCATGGAACTTCTCCGCGCGGTCCACCTGGCCGACAAGGCGGACGCATATGCGCGATCGCTGTCTGGCGGTATGAAGCGGCGCCTGCTTATCGCCAAGGCGATGGTCCACGCGCCGCCCGTGCTGGTGCTCGACGAGCCGACCGCCGGCGTCGACGTCGAACTGCGTCGCCAACTGTGGGAGCTGGTCGGCGAACTCAATCGCGATGGTGTGACCGTAGTGCTGACGACTCACTACCTCGAGGAGGCCGAAGAGCTTTGCGATCGCATCGCGATCATCAATCATGGCAAGCTGATCGCCAACAAGCCGACGCGCGAACTTGTCGACATGGCACGGGAAAAGATTGTCGTGCTCACGCTGGATCGTGATCTCGATGCTGCGCCGCAGCATCCTGCATTCCTCAAAAGTCATGTATCTGGCGAGCGTCAGGTCGAGATCAATTACGACAAGGATCGCACGACCGCCGGCGAAGTCATGTCCCTTGTGCAGGGGCAGGGTTATGCGATCGTCGATGTTTCGACTCGGGAAGCGGATCTGGAGGACGTGTTCGTCAGCTTGACCAGCATGCCGAAAGAAACAGCCTGACGCGCTGTCCGGGCCGGCTAGGTAGATTCGATATCCTTCACGGCGCGCCAACCTCCGCGCTCCAGCCGGCGGATCGGCGCATTGCAGTGCCGGCACGTGCCAACGAACGTCCGGCCGTCCCATTCCACGCCTGAGCGTTTGGGACGATGGCGATTGAGCATGCAAAGGAGCTTGGTCTCAAGCATAAGCGATCAATCTGCGCGAGGGCTCTACGCAAGAACACCTATCATGCTGCACTTGCGAAGCAAGTGACCAAGGTGGTTAACGACATTAAAAGCTGGTGACACGTTTCAGGCGCAAGCCTTTGCGCGCTTTCGCATCATGACATGAGCCGTTACGGCAAGGCCAAGGCAAGGATTGGGAGTTAACCGCTTGATCGGCAATGCAGCAGCAAACGACGGCGCGCCAGACCAGACCATTCACGACGTGCTGGTGGTCGGTTCAGGTGCCGCGGGATTGACGGCCGCCCTGGTTCTTGCCGAGACTTGCCGCGTGCTGGTGCTGGCGAAGGGATCGCTGGACGGCGGGTCCACGAACTGGGCGCAGGGCGGCATCGCAGCGGTTCTCGATGAAGGCGACACGTTCGAGGACCACATTCGCGACACGATGATCGCTGGAGCCGGTCTCAATCGTCGCGAGACGGTCGAGTTCGTCGTCGAGAATGCACCAGCAGCGATCCGGCGCCTTGTTGAACTCGGCGTGCCTTTCAACGCGGCACAAGGCGCCTTGCACCTGACACGCGAGGGCGGCCATTCGCACCGTCGTATCGTCCATGTCGACGACGCGACTGGTGCCGCCGTGCAGAAGGCATTGCTCGATGCTGCGCGGGCGCATTCGAATATCACGCTCCTGCCTGGGCGGACCTGCATCGACCTGATAACCGGTCGCCACGAAGCGGCCCGTTACTCGGGCTCCGGCAGGGTCTGGGGCGTCTATGCGCTCGATGAGGCCAGCGGGAAGGTCGAGGCGCATACGGCCAGTGCAACGATCCTGGCAACCGGCGGCGCAGGGCGCGTCTACCAGTTCAGCACGGCTCCGCGCGGGGCGACCGGCGATGGCATCGCCATGGCGTGGCGGGCTGGGGCGCGTGTTTCCAACATGGAAATGATGCAGTTCCATCCCACCTGTCTCTATAACCTCGAGGTCAAGAACTTCCTCATTACCGAAGCTGTGCGTGGCGAGGGTGGTCGCCTGGTGAACCCGCGGACGGGCAAGCGCTTCATGGAGTTCTATGACGCCGAGCGGCTCGAACTTGCGCCCCGCGATGTCGTGGCCCGCGCGATCGACGCCGAAATCAAGAAGTTCGGTCTCGATTATGTCCATCTCGATATCAGCCACATGCCGGCTGATTTCGTCCGCGAACACTTCCCCAACATCTACGAAAAGCTGATGGGACTGGGCATCGACATGACCACCAGTCCCATTCCGGTCGTGCCGGCCCAGCATTACACCTGCGGCGGCATTCTCATCGATCTTGACGGGCGGACGGATCTGCCCGGCCTCTACGCTGCGGGCGAGTGCACCGAAAGCGGCTTGCATGGGGCCAATCGCCTGGCGTCGAACTCGCTGCTGGAATGCTTCGTGTTCGGCGATGCCGCCGCGCGCGATATCCTGCGCCGGCGCGACAGCTTCGACGCACCTCCCGAAGTGCGCGCGTGGGACGAAAGCCGCGTGACCGATTCTGACGAAGAAGTCGTGATCAAGCAGAACTGGACCGAAATCCGCCGGTTCATGTGGAACTATGTCGGCATCGTGCGCACCAACAAGCGGCTTGAACGCGCGGCCCATCGCATCCAGATGCTCAGCGGTGAGGTCAACGACTATTACGGGCACTTCCGCGTGACCACAGACCTTATCGAGTTGCGCAACCTGTTGCAGAGCGCCGAACTTATCGTCCGCTCGGCTAGGGCGAGGCACGAAAGCCGGGGCCTGCATTACACGCTGGATTATCCCCAGACAGACGCCGTTGCGCGCGATACCGTGCTCGTGCCTTAGAAACCGCTCTAGGCGGCTTCGGCTTCGACGAACTCAGGATAAAACACCGGTTCGCGCAGCGACCAGCCGTGCGCCGTTGCGGCAGCCTCGCTGATCGATTGCAGCAGCGCGCGACGGCGGTCGGGACGGATGACCGGCAGGGCTGCCGCTCCGCAGAAGGCCCCGGGAAGCCAGGGGCGGGCCGCGGCGCCAAGAAGTCGCTCGTACAGGAAGCGATAGGCTGAGAAGCCGGTGATCCTGTTCTGCGCCAGGTCAAAAGTCGTCAACCGTACCAGCGGGCCCATGAACGGCTCGAGTGCGTCGATCCCGTCAACATGTGGGAGCATCTGGCGCAGCAGCGGCAATTCGCGATAGAGATCCGCCTGTTCCTGGATCGAGGCGGTTTCATCAGTACTGCGGCCCCATCGGCGAACGGTTTCGTTACGGCCGCGGGCAACATCGAGACTGCGGCGGATATAGCGCTGCTCAGCAGCAGTGAAACTGGCGAACTCTCTCATCTCGGCAATGGTGATGCCACTTGCGCCCAAGCTCGCCATGAAGACCTGCCCTCCAGCCGTGGCGGAGTCGCGCTCGACCCGCCCGGCTCTTATTGCATGTCATGGTTAATACGGAGTGATCTTCAGGCACGGACGGGCCCGCACATCAAGATGCGCTAGCCCGCAACGCCTCAGGAAAATGCCTTGTACGCGCCGTAGAGGCTGGTCAGGGTGAGGACGGTGCCGACCATGATCAGCATCGTCTTGGCCGGAATGTGCTTGGCCGCCCAAGCGCCGAACGGCGCCGCTGCAAGCCCCCCGATCAGGAACCCGAGCGTTGCACCGGCAACATCGGCCACGCCGAGGTGCCAGATGAACGCCGCAGATACCGTCAGCGTCAGGAAGAACTCGACGGTATTCACCGTGCCGATCACCTTGCGCGGATCGGCACCCTGGATCAGCAGGTTGGACGTGACGACAGGCCCCCACCCGCCACCGCCTGCGGCATCAAGGAAGCCACCGACGAGCCCGAGCGGCGCGACCCACCCGGCCTCCTTGATCTTGGGCGGATACAGAATCCCCCGCACCAGCAGGTAGATGCCGATCGCCGAAAGATAGAGCAGCACCCACGGCTTCACCAGCGATGCGTCGATCGACGACAGGACGTAGGCACCGAGTATGCCGCCGGCCATCCCGGGCAGCAGCAGGCGGAAGAACAGCTTCTTGTCGACATTGCCGTGCAGGAGATGGCTGATGCCCGAAGTAGCAGTGGTGAAGCATTCGACGATGTGCACCCGCTGCGACGCCAGGGCGGGGGGAATGCCCAGCACGCCAACCATCAGGGTATTCGAGATCACACCGAATGCCATGCCGAGCGCGCCATCGACCATCTGCGCGGCGAAGCCGACGGCGATGAACGGCAGCAACGCGGCAAAATCGATGCCTGCGAGAAAGTCCATGTGATTCGGTCCCCCATCTGCCGTTGTCGGCCGGGACGAACCGCTACTCCGGATTAATCTCTACCAAAATGCAAGAAATTATACTCTACCGTAAAGGGAGAGTTTTTTGCGACGAAGCGTTAACCGCGTCTGCGGTAGCGGAAATACCACACCTCATGGCCATATACCGTCCGCGCCTTGTGCTCATAGCGCGTTTCAGGCCAGCCGCCGGGGCGGATCTGGAAATCCTTCGCTTCGCTCGCCAGCCATTCGAACTGGTGCTTGTGGCGGCGCATGACCATCAAGGCGTGGCGCAGATAGATCGCGTGGTCCGTGCCGAATCGGAATTCCCCGCCGGGCTTGAGCTTTGCCGCGAACATATCGACGGGTCCGTCGTTCATCATGCGCCGCTTGGCATGGCGTGCCTTTGGCCAAGGGTCGGGGTGCAGAAGATAGAGAAATGAAAGCGAGCCGTCCGGAATGCGCCGGAGCACTTCCAACGCATCGCCATGATGAATACGCACGTTGGGGATGGGCGGATGCGCGCCCCCTTTGCCTTCGAGAACGCCGCCCGAGACATGCGTAAGCGCTTGGGCCACGCCATTCAGGAACGGCTCCGCACCGATGAAGCCGTGATCGGGCAGCATGTCGGCGCGGAACGCCATGTGTTCGCCCCCACCGAAGCCGATCTCGAAGTGGAGTGGGCGAGGCTCGCCAAACAGGGCCTCGGCAGTGATCGGACCTTCTGCAGGCATCGAGATCTGCGGCAGCAGTTCATCGACCAGCGCCTGCTGGCCCTGCCGCAAGGGCTTGCCCTTGGCACGGCCATAGAGGCGGTTGATCGTCGTCGGATCGCCGGGTTTGTAGGCTGTCATGGCGGCGGCGTTTGGCAGGGCGGCCCGCAAGGGTCAATATCATCAGCCTCCCGCGTCCGAGTACAAGAAAATTGGATGGACGGTGCGCGCCTGCTGTGGTGATCAAAGAGCCATGTCTGCAACCGATCATGGCTGCCCCGCGATCGCCGAACTTACCGACAAGGAGTTGGAAGTCCTTCGCCTGCTCACCGCTGGGCACACGATAAAGTCGATCGCCACCGTACTCGACCGTAGCGAGGCCTCGATCAACGAGCGCTTGCGCGATGCCAGGCGCAAGACCGGGATCGGTAGCAGTCGCGAACTGGCGCGCCTGGTGGCGGTACAGGAAAACTGTCCCAGAAAAACTGATCTATCTCCGCCCGGCTTCCGGGAAGACGCCGATGAACAGCCCGCACTCGCGGTGCGTCTCTGGCCGAAAGGAAAGATCGCCATGATTACTCTGATACCCCTCGCTGCCGGTCTCATGCTGGTTTCCACTGGCTCGCAACAGGTTGCGCAGGCACCGGCTGCACATTCGGCCGGTGCAATTGCCTCGCCGCTAATCGGCAAGTGGTCGCTCGACACAGCGCGTCTTCCGGCCGACGAGCGGCCTCGCAGCGTCATGATCGCGTTCAGGGTTTCGCCCGATCGGCAGTGGACGACGCAGGTCGAAATCGTCACGCCCGACGGCAGCCGGATGACCGCAGGCTCAACAGCGAAACTCGATGGCGTGGCCGTACCGATCTCCGGCAACATTCCGATCTACGATGCCGCATCGCTGCGTCAGCCGGCACCTAACACGCTGGTGATGACACTCGGCAAGGAGGGCAGGCAGGTCGCAACGCGGGTCTACACCGTTGCCAAGGACGGCAAGTCGATGACCGAGACGATTGTCTGGGCCGACAAGAGCATGCCGGAGATGGAAACGACGTACTTCACCCGGGTCGGGTGACGGGCATTCGCTTGGCCGTCAGTCGCGTCTGAGCGCCCCCGGCTTGTGCGCCGCGCGCTTGCCCTCTTCGGTCTCGACCAGAAACTCGGGGTTGTCCTTTGACGCGGCGACCTTGTGGCCCTTGATCGTGGTTGGCTTCTCCAGTTCGCGCACCACCTTGCCATGGGCTTCGCCGCCATGGCTTTTCCACGAAACCTTGTCGCCTGCTTTCAATCCCTTGGCCATGTCCTGCTCATCCTCGTTGCATGTCGCATAAGGCAGCGGGCGAGGCGCGCGGCGGTTCCACTCCATGCCCGCAAGTGCATGGCCCGAATGCCAAACGGCCCGCCGTTTCCGGCGGGCCGTCTCAGGGATGGCTATGGCAAACACGCGGTCAGGCCGCTTCGATCGCGCTCATGTCATCAGGATCGCGCAGCACGTAGCCACGGCCCCAGACGGTTTCGATGTAATTCTCGCCACCGCAGGCATGTGCCAGCTTCTTGCGGAGCTTGCAGATGAACACGTCGATGATCTTGAGTTCCGGTTCGTCCATGCCGCCATAAAGGTGGTTGAGGAACATTTCCTTGGTCAGCGTGGTGCCCTTGCGCAGCGAAAGCAGCTCGAGCATTGCGTATTCCTTGCCGGTCAGATGCACGCGGGCACCATCGACCTCGACCGTCTTGGCATCGAGGTTGACCGAAAGCTTGCCGGTGCGGATGACCGACTGCGAATGGCCCTTGGAGCGACGCACCACCGCATGGATGCGGGCGATCAGCTCTTCGCGGTGGAAGGGCTTGGTCACGTAATCGTCGGCACCGAAGCCGAACGAGCGGACCTTGCTGTCCATTTCCGAAATGCCCGAAAGGATCAGGACCGGCGTCTGCACCTTGGCGACGCGGAGCTTCTTGAGCACGTCGTAGCCGTGCATGTCAGGCAGGTTGAGGTCGAGCAGGATGATGTCGTAATCATACAGCTTGCCGAGATCGAGGCCTTCTTCGCCAAGGTCGGTAGAGTAGACATTGAAGCCCTCGGTCGTGAGCATGAGCTCGATCGCCTTGGCCGTTGTAGGTTCGTCCTCGATCAGCAGTACGCGCATTGAACCGCCCCTCTATTGCCATGTCCCTGAGGCAATTAACCCGCCTTCAATTCGGGTTGCCCGCCATTAACCATAGGAGGAATGAACATGAAAGGTTAATTTGTTGTAAAGCGACGAAGCGGTTTCGCGCGGGTTAACGCCCAAGTCTCGGAAAAGTGATTCAATTCGGCGCAGCAGTGATTCGATTTGGCACGGAAGGCCTTGATTCCTGGGTGTCCCGAAACGAATCACCGGCGCCGGACCTGAGGCCGCAAGGTTAATGCCGAACGCGCGCCTTTGCCCAATGGCCGGGTTCGCAGGGCCGAATCAGGCCCCGGCTACACCAAGGCTCGAAGCAGCCTCACGCAGTTTGCGTGAGCTAGCACTGTCGTTGCGGAAGGCGGCAAGCCCCCTCTGCAAGGCCTCTGCCGCCTTGCGCGGTTCGCCCAGCTGCATGCGGCTGCGCAGCAGCATGATCCAGCGGTCGACATCGCCGGGATTGGCCTGAAGTTTCGCCTCCAGTCCGTCCACCATGCCGCGAATCATGGCTTCCTGCTGACCCTTGGGCATCCCCTGGGCAGCATTCATCTGCTCGCTGGTGGGGCCGGGAATTCCTGCCGCAGCCTTGTGCGGGCCATCGGTAATCACGCCATTGGCAGGGGCCGCAAACTTTGCTTCGGCAAGGCGCTTCTCGACATCGATCTTGTACTTCTCGCCGACATTGCGAATTACCTCGCGAATGTCTTCGGCGTACGGGGCGTCAGCGGGCGTATCCTCAAGCAGGGCAAACCAGGCGTTGATGGCCTGCCTATGCCGACCGGCCAGGTCCATTGCCACCGCCTGGAAATAGCGCGCACGGGCATCCTTCGGGTCAAGCTTGATCGCCTTGTCGAACGCTGCCTTTGCGTCACGGGGCATCCGCCCCTCTTCCTTGCTGGCAAGCACGAGTGCCTCGCCCAGGAACGACCATGTTTCGGCATGATCTGGGTCGAGCTTCGTCGCCTTCTTCAGCGCGGTGGCAGCTTCGGCGTAGCGTTCGGTCTGGAAATAGGACCAGCCCAGCATCCGCCAGCCCTCGGCATCGTCCGGTTTCTCCGCCAGCTTTGCCTCGAGCTTGGCGATCACGTCATCCACCGAAGGCTGCTGGCTGGGGGCGGCGGGCGGTGGCACGGGCCGCGAAGCATGGCAACACTGCCAGCGCCCAGCGCGATCAGTCCTGCGGCAATCAGGGCATAGCGGCCGACGTGCGACGTCCCTTGCGCCGGATCACGCGGTGCAGGCTCCCGCGGGTCGCTGGCGGGCTGGGGATCGGTCATCGCTCACTCCTGTCGGGCACCATCCTCGGCGTCCGTGTTATGTGGCGCATATCGTGCCGGTAGGGTCGCTTGCAAGCGTCACCGGCGCACAACCCGCCTCCCACGTCCGGATGCGCAAATTGCGGGTGGCAATGCGCGGCGCATCGGCTAATGTCATGCCACAGGGGTCGCAAATCGGTTTTTTGAACAGGCAGGTGCGGGAACAGCGCCGTCGGTTCGCGATGCGGGGGACGCATACCGGTGGGCGAGGTTTTCAAGGTTGCGATCATCGGCTCGGGCCCGGCGGGCATGAGTGCTGCCGGCCGTGCGGCGCAGCTCGGCATGAGCCACGTGCTGCTTGAAAAGACCGATCACCTTTCGGACACGATCTACAAGTACCAGAAAGGCAAGCACGTGATGGCCACGCCATCGCAGCTTGTCCTGCGATCGGATCAGGAGTTCGACGCGGGCAAGAAGGAAGACATCCTCGACAAGTGGAACCGCCGCACCGCCGAGCTCGGCGTGAACGTGAAGTACAATGCCGAGGTGAAATCCATCAAGGGAACCGGCGCCCCGATTCCCGGCTCGGTACAGAAGATTGTCACGAGAGCGCGCGACGGGTCGACCACCACGACCGAGCTCCAGCGCTTCGCACCCCCCTATGCCATCGAGCTGACCAACGGCGAGACGGTCATGGCCGAAACCGTGGTCCTTGCCATCGGCACGCAGGGCAACCCGAACCTCATGCGCTGCCCCGGCGGCGATCTGCCGCATGTGACCTACCAGCTGGACGATCCCTACGCCGTGCTCGACCAGCATATCGTTGTGGTCGGTACCGGTGACGCCGGGATCGAGAACGCGCGTGGCCTCGTCGAGGATCCGGCACAGGGCAACGTCGTCACGGTGCTCAACCGCAGTCCGAAATCGACCAACGTCCGCGAGAGCTTCGCCACCGCCAAGGAGCCCAATGCCAAGGCTCTGGTCGAGGATGACGCGGCAGGCAAGCTGACGATCCGCTACGAGACCGAGACCAAGTCGATCGAGCCCGGCTGGATCACCCTGTCGACCCGCGACGGCGAGGAGCGCATCCGCTGCGACCGCATCATCGCGCGTATCGGTTCGGCGCCACCGCGCGCTTTCGTGGAAGGCTGCGGCATCGAGTTCGCCAGTGCCGACCGCCTCGCCTTCCCGACGCTGTCACCACAGTTCGAATCGACGGCGCCCGGCATTTTCGTGATCGGCGCGCTGGCGGGCTATCCGCTGATCAAGCACTGCATGAACCAGGGCTACGATGTCGTCGAGTTCATCAACGGCAATACCGAACTGAAACCGGCGGACGAGCCACTGCTCGAAGCCAAGTTTGCAGGCTTGCCGGGTAACCGTTCGGTCAATGACTGGCTCGAGTTCCTGCGGACGAATGTCACGATCCTCGATGGCATGACCACGTTGCAGCTGCGCGAATTCATGCTCGATTCGGCCGCGCGCGCCTACGCCAAGGGCGAGACGATCTTCGAGAAGAACGATCCCGGGTCCTCCCTCTTCGCGATTGCCTCGGGCTCGGTTCACGTGCGGCTTGACCCCAACGATCCTTCAAAGGTCGTGCCGATTCCCGCCGGCACGATCTTCGGCGAAGTCGGCCTGATTTCCGGGCGCAAGCGTGGCGCCACGATTGTGGCGGCGGAAGACACCATCTGCGTTGAGATCAGCCGCAACGCCGCGCTCAAGCTGCAAAGCCAGGTGCCGACAGCCAAGCGCGCGATAGAGCGCATCTCGACCGAACGTCAGATCCTCCAGATGTTCGGTTCCGGGCTGACGAGCGCCGACATTGCGGAAGTGGTCGAGACCTCGAAGATCCTGCAGGTGCGCGCCGGTGACGCGATCATCCGGGAAGGCGAGGAAGACAAGGACATCTTTGTCATCCGTGTCGGCTCAATGGTCGTGGAAAAGGAAGTTGGCGGCAAGCCGGTGTTCCTGTCCTACCTGCCGGCCGGTTCCTACGTAGGCGAAATGGCGCTGATCGATGGCGGGCGGCGCACGGCAACGGTGCGCGCTGCAATCAAGAGCGAGGTCATCAGAATCGATGGCGAGGCCTTCAGCCGCGTCCTTGCCGCCAAGCCCGCCCTGCTCGAACGCGCGCGCAAGGACATGGAAGTGCGCCGCGCCACGAATGCCTTCATCGAATCCAAGAAGGACAGCTTCTCGGGCGTGGTCGACCTCTATTCCGAACAGGCCAAGTTCCTCGTCAGTCAGGGGTTGGGCGAAGCGACCGACGTCCTGCTGATCGATGAACGGCTCTGCGTCGGCTGTGACAACTGCGAAAAGGCCTGCGCC
This sequence comes from Novosphingobium sp. CCH12-A3, assembly GCF_001556015.1. NCBI lineage: Bacteria > Pseudomonadati > Pseudomonadota > Alphaproteobacteria > Sphingomonadales > Sphingomonadaceae > Novosphingobium > Novosphingobium sp. CCH12-A3. Next base: position 50,642 of record NZ_LSIA01000206.1, read on the forward strand.
GACAGTCATGACGGGCTCTCCCGCCTCGATCGCGAGGCAGGCAAGAGCTTTGCTCATCTCCATGTGCCGACATCGTGCCGCCACTGCGAACATCCGCATTGCATGGCGGATTGCCCGCCCAACGCGATCCATCGCGGACCTGATGGCGAGGTGTTCATCAACGATACCTGCATCGGCTGCGGCAATTGCCAGCGTAACTGCCCCTACGGCGTGATCCGCATGGACAAGGTGCCGCCAAAGAAGCCCTCGCTGCTGTCATGGCTGTTCTTCGGCTCGGGCCCGGGGCCGGGCGAGCCACCTTACAAGTGGTCGAAGAAGAACACCAAGTACACTGGCGACCCTGCAGTCGACGAACTGCTCGACCGCAAGAAAGCGATCAAGTGCGACATGTGCGCCGGGATCGAAGGCGGCCCGAGCTGCGTCCGCGCCTGCCCGACCGGCGCTGCCATCCGCGTATCGCCCGACGAATTCCTGACCGTCGCGCGGCTCGAGAACGAGGGGGTCTGAGCCGATGGCATCCGTTGCACCACGCAAGCGTACCGGCGCCACCCGCCAGCGCACATCCACGCACGAAGGCTTTCTTACGCACCGGAACCTGTTCTGGGGCAAGCTTTCGGCCCTGCTGGCGGTCGCTCTGATCGCCCTTTACATCTTCGTGCCGCTTCCGGGCACGCACTTCGGTTCAAGCTGGCTGGGCTATACGCTCGGCACGATCGGTGCGCTGCTGATCTTGTGGCTGACGATGCTCGGCATGCGCAAGCGCGCAATTACCCCGGGGCGCTGGAGCCTGAAGGGATGGACTTCAGCCCATGTCTACCTTGGCCTGTGCCTGACAGTGATCGGCACGCTCCATTCAGGCTTTCACCTTGGCTGGAACGTCCATACTCTGGCCTGGGCGCTGATGCTGATCGTGATCGGATCGGGCATCTTCGGCATCTGGGTCTATGCCACGCTGCCGCAGGCGCTGTCAGCCAACCGCTATGACGAAGAAGGCGCGATCACCGAAAAGCAGATGATCGAAGCGCTGCGCTCGCTTGATCGCCAGATCCACGATGCTGCCCAGCCGCTCGACCCTGAAACGGCGACGCTCGTCGGCAAGAGCCTTGATGAAGATCCGTTCGCTGGCGGTTTCTGGAACCGCATCACCGGCAAATACCCCCGATGCGCCACGCGTAGCACGGCAGCGGAACTGCGGCGGCTGCGGGCCTATCGCCCGCGCATTGCCAACGATCCGCTCGACAAGATCGATGCCCTGCTGACGCGCAAGGAGGCGATGCTCGGTCGAATGCGACGGCACCTGAAGCTGAAATCCTGGCTGCAGGCATGGCTCTACATTCACGTGCCCGTGACATTTGCGCTGATCGCGGCGCTTTCCGCCCATATCGTCAGCGTCTTCTTCTACTGGTGAGCGCAAGATGAGCTTTCTAGTCCGCCAGATCGCGCTCAAGTCCAGTGGCGAGGAGATCGTCCGGCCGTCCACGGTCGAAGGCGATGTTCTCACCATCGGCCGCGATGCCGCATGCGACATCCACCTGCCCGACCTTGCCGTCGATCCGCGCCATGCACAGGTCACGCGCGCCGCGGACGGCAGCCTGATTATCGCCTCGATCGGAGCGCAGCCGTTCGAGGTCAACGGCCGCAGCACGACGCAATGTCCGCTGGATCCGCTGGCGGGCGCGGAACTGACCTTTGGTGGTCACCGCATTGCCGTTTCGGTCGATCCTGATTCGGGCGCGGCAACCTTCACCGTTCGCCGCGTCGAGGCCGTTTCGGACTCGGCCGAGGACAAGGACATCGCCACCGTCTACACGCTCAAGGGCCTGCTGCCCGGCAAGCGCATGTCGGCGTGGACCTTTGCCATACTGGTCCTGGTTTCGTTCCTCGCCTTCCCGATCTACAGCTACATGACCTACAAGCCGCTGGCGATGCAGGAGAAGGCGCGCCGGCCCGATGGCTTCCATGCCGACCAGACCTGGTCCTCGGGGCCGTTGAGCCTTGCCCACAAGAACCTGGGTGGAGATTGTCAGGCCTGCCACACGCAGGCCTTTGTCGCGGTGACTGACAACGCATGCCTGACCTGCCACACCAAGGACGCGCACGATCACATCGCGGACAAGAGGAGGCTGCTGAAGGCGCGCGGCGAACCAACCGGCATGGCCGCGATCCAGCGTGCGGTGGCCAGTGCCTTCAATCGCCCGGCTGGCAGGTGTGTGGATTGTCACACCGAGCATGAGGGGGCGGATGCTATGCCGGCCACCCAGCAGAAGTTCTGCGCGGACTGCCACAACGGAATGAAGGGTCGCTTGCCGGACACGAAGATCGCCGATGCCGCCGATTTCGGAACGGCCCATCCCCAGTTCAAGCCGATGATCATCAGCGGCATGAACGGCAGGAAGCCCCTTTTCCAGCGTGCCAGCTGGACGCCGGGGCTGACCGAGAACAACGGCCTGAAGTTCACCCATGGCCAGCATCTGTCCAAGACCAACGGCATCGCGCAGATGGTGCGCCGCATGCCAGGACGCTTCGCCGCCGGCGATGCGCTACAGTGCAAGGATTGCCACAAGGCCGATGCCACCGGCATCCGCTTCAAGCCGGTAGTGATGGAAGATTCCTGCCAGTCCTGCCATTCGTTGAGCTTCGACCAGGTCGGCGGCACCTTCCGAACCTTGCGGCATGGCGAGCCTGAACTGGTGGTCGCCGATCTGCGCGCATTCTATCGTGGCGGCGCTCCCGCGCGTCCGGCCAACCTGTCGGGCCTCGCTCGCCGCGTGCCGGGCGACGCTGCGCTGCGTTCCACTGCGGCCGACTATGCCCGCGCGGTGAGGTTCTATCCGACGCGCGCCGAACAGGCGGTGGCGCAAGTCTTCTCAAATGGCGGCATGTGCTACGATTGCCATACCGTCACGCGCGGCGGTTCTGCGGCAAGCGGGGGCTTTGCCGTCCAGCCGGTCGCACAGAACGATCGCTATTACCACAAGGGCTGGTTCGACCATAAGTCGCACAACAAGAGCGATTGCGCCGATTGCCACGTCAACGCCGTCACTTCGAACAAGGCGAGCGATCTGCTCGTCCCTGGGATTGACGGGAAGGGCGGCTGCCGTTCCTGCCATGTCGGCGGCGAGGGAGCGAAGCTTGCATCCGTATCCGTGAAAGACCCGGTCGATTCCTCCTGCGCCATGTGCCACTCCTATCACATGGATGCGGGCGCTCCCTGGGCGCCCAAGAAGGACCGCAAGAAGGACGTGGCGCAAACCGTGGCCGTGGCTGAAAGGCCCCGTTTCCCGGTGAAGCTGCGCTAGCGCGCCGGAACGGGGGGAAGATGCTGATCGCACAGGTCACCGATATTCACCTGGGGTTCGAGCCTGACTCGCCCGGTGAATTCAACCGGCAGCGGCTTGACCGCGTGCTGGGGGAGCTGGCCGCGATGCAGCCGCGCCCGGATTTGCTGCTGGCGACCGGTGACCTGATCGATCGCGGCGACAAGGCCAGCTACGAACGCTTGCGCGAAGCCTTCTCGGGCCTGCCATTCCCGGTCCACTATGCGCTTGGCAACCATGATGAGCGTGCCACTTTCCGCGAGGTTTTCCCCGAGATCACCTTTGACGGTGGCTTTCTCCAATATGTCGTGGAAGCCGGACCGCTACGCCTGATCGTGCTCGATACGCTCGAGGAAGGTCGCCACGGTGGAGCCTTCTGCGAGGCTCGGGCCGATTGGCTCAGAGCGCGGCTCGACGAGGCGCCAGAGGCGCGCACGCTGATCGTCCAGCACCACCCCCCGGTGGAGGTCGGCATTCCCTGGATGAACACAGATCCTGCCGAACCATGGGTCGAACGACTGGCGGCATGCCTGCGCGGCAGAAGCAACATCATCGGTATCGTCTGTGGCCATATCCATCGCGCCATCAGCACGGCATGGGAGGGCACCATTGTCGCCACATGCCCATCGACGGCGCCGCAAGTCGCGCTGGACCTGCGCCCGATCGATCCGGATTGCCCGGATGAGCGCAACCTGATCATTGCCGATCCACCGGGTTATGCGCTGCACTGGTTCAACGGCCGTGAACTGGTGACGCACTGGGACACGGCAGAGGACCATCAGGTTCTCGCACGCTATGATGCCAACCTGCAGGGCATGATCCAGCACATGCTGGCTGAGCGTCCCGGCGCTTGAGCGCCTAGCGGACCGCCGCCAGCGCTTTCTGACGCCGCCGTTGCACCGAACTGCCGAGCCCGATTGCCTCGCGATACTTCGCCACGGTGCGCCGGGCGAGGTCGAACCCCTTGGCTTTCAACAGATCGACAAGGGCATCGTCCGAAAGGATCGCCTTGGGATCTTCGGCATCGATCAATTGCCGGATCGCGGCCTTGACCGCTTCGGCCGACGCGCCTTCGCCGTCCGATGAGCCCACGCCGGATGTGAAGAAATACTTCAGCTCGAAAGTGCCACGCTCGCAATGCAGGTACTTGTTCGAGGTGACCCGGCTGACGGTCGATTCATGCATCGAGATCGCTTCGGCCACGGTCTTGAGCGTGAGCGGGCGCAAGTGCGCCACGCCATGCCGGAAGAAGCCGTCCTGTTGCTTCACCAGTTCCGATGCCACCTTGAGGATCGTCTTCTGCCGCTGGTCGAGCGCCTTCAGCAGCCAGTTGGCATCGGCCAGCTTGTCGCCCAGCCAGGCCTTGGCGTCCTTGCTGATGCAGGCCCCGCGCATCTCGACGTAGTAGCTGCGGTTGACGACCAGGCGCGGCAGAGTCGCCTGGTTGAGCGCGATGTTCCACCCGTCCCTTGTCGCGCGTACCAGGATGTCCGGCACGACCGCTTCTGCAGCGCCACCACCGAAGCGCAGGCCGGGACGGGGATCGTAGCTGCGCAACTCGGCCAGCATGTCGGCAAAATCTTCGTCATCGACCTGGCACAACCGCTTGAGCCGCGCGATCTCGCCGCGCGCGACGAGGTCCAGGTTGTCTATCAGCCGGGCCATGCAGGGATCGTAGCGATCGGCCTCCTTGGCCTGCAACGCGATACACTCGGCAAGGTTGCGTGCGCCGACGCCAGTGGGGTCGAGCGTCTGCACCAGCGTCAATGCGCGTTCGACGACGACGAGTGAAAGCCCGAGCGCATCGGCAATTTCGCCAAGTGGAATGCCGATGTAGCCCGCTTCGTCCAGCTGATCGATCAGCCAGCGTGCAACGAACAGCATCTGCGGGTCCGAAGTGATCGCGCCGATCTGTGCGTGCAGATGCTCGGCCAGCGTCTGCTCAAAGCGGCCATGCTCGTCGATATCCGGGCCTTCGCCGCCTGCCGACAAGTCGCGCGAGGAGGAAAGCTCGAATGCGCCAGCATCGCCGGTGTCACGGTCGCGATCGAGCGCCGAGACGTCGATGTCGAGAGGTCGATCCTCCTCGACCCGACCTTCAGAGACCAGCTGGTCAACCGGCGAGGATTCCAGATGCGTCCGCCGCAGCTCCTCGGGCAGGGCCTCCATCGGCTCTGCCGGAGAAGCCTCGCCGATCTCCAACAGCGGATTGGCTTCGAGCGCCTCGCCGATGAAGGTTTCCACCTCGAGGTTCGATAACGCCAGCAGCTTGATCGCCTGCTGGAGTTGCGGCGTCATCACCAGCGACTGGGTCTGCCTGATGTCCAGCCGAGGCCCGAGCGCCATCTCTCAGACTCCCCCCGAGTCCCGCATCAGTTGCCGCTCTGCCTCACAGGGTGAAACCCTCGCCCAGATAGAGCCTGCGGACGTTGGCGTCGGCAACAAGCGCTTCGGGGCTGCCTGCAAAAAGTACCTGCCCGCCGTAGATGATACAGGCGCGATCCACGATATCGAGTGTTTCGCGCACGTTGTGGTCGGTGATCAGGACGCCGATACCGCGCCCCTTGAGGTCCTTTACCAGATGGCGGATGTCGCTGATCGAAAGCGGGTCGATCCCGGCGAAGGGCTCGTCCAGCAGGATGATCGACGGGCGCGCCGCCAAGGCGCGGGCGATCTCGCAGCGCCTGCGCTCCCCGCCTGAAAGCGCCATGGCCGGGCTGGAGCGCAGCCGGGTCAGCCCGAATTCGTCGAGCAGACGTTCAAGCTCGGAGTCGCGGGTCGCCTTGTCCGGCTCGATCAGTTCGAGCACGGTTGAAATGTTCTGCTCGACAGTCATGCCGCGGAAAATCGAGGTTTCCTGCGGCAGGTACCCGAGGCCGAGGATTGAGCGCCGGTACATCGGCAGCTTGGTGATATCGACACCATCGAGCAGGATGCGGCCCGAATCAGGGCGCACGAGACCCATGATCGAATAGAAGCAGGTGGTCTTTCCCGCGCCGTTGGGGCCCAGCAGGCCCAGCACCTCGCCCTTGCCAACGGAAAGGGAGATGTCGGTGAGAACCGCGCGCTTGTCATAGGATTTGGCGATCGACACGACTTCGAGCCCGCCCTGCGGGATCGGCGGGGCGGCATTCGCGGGTGCGGCAGTCTTTTCGATCACGGTCATCGCTTCGGCTCTGCAGTTTCAGGCGCTTGGCTCTTCCATTAACGCCTCATCGCGATGCGGCAAACCCCGCGCCGCGCATTTGGCAGGATTTATGCATGGTCTGCCTTGTCGAGACGTGAATGCGCAAGGCGTGCCTCGGCGGAACACTCCAGATTGGAATTGATCTTGCAGGTTCGCCTGCCGCATGATCTACTGCTTTCGGAGCAGGGTAGCACAAGGAACGGAGCCATGAACAAGGCCCTCCATTCGCAGGCGGCAAAGTCCGCGGCGATCGACTGGCGCAAGAAGATGAGCAACAATGTTGCCTACGGGCTGCTGGTCTACACCGCGTTGCAGATCTTCGTCACCATGCACGAGCTGCAGGACCAGAGCGCCTCGATCCTTCCAGTCTTCGTGCTGGTGGTGCTGGTTGCGGCCATCATCCCGCTTTTCCGCCATTTCGAGCGCCGCTGGGAGCATCTGAGCGACGACCAGGCGCATGACATGGCGTTCGCCGCGGCATTCAAGCGAGACCAGATCAGGGTCTGGGCGCTAGCGGCGCTGTTGCCATTCCTGATTACTGGCATCTTCAAGGCGCTTGCCGCATTATTCTGAACCGAAGTCGGCTTCCTGACCTATAGATTGCCCCCGCCCGTTGAGGGCGCTAGACCCCGCAGCCTTCCCGCTTGCGAAAAGGTCTGTTCATGCTGTCACCCGCCGAAGCCCAGGAGCGCTGCGAAGCGCTGATCGCACGTGCGCGCCGTGCCGGGGCCGATGCGGGCGATGCCGTCTACCTTGGCAACTCTTCGGAATCGGTCTCGGTCCGTCTTGGCGCGCTCGAGGATGTGGAACGGTCCGAGTCCGAAAACATCGGCCTGCGCGTCTTTGTCGGCGGAGCATCGGCCTCGATCGGCTCAACCGATCTAGGCGACGCTGCGCTCGATGAACTGGCCAGCCGGGCCGTTGCCATGGCAAGGCTCGCTCCGGCAGACCCGTTTGCAGGTCTCGCCCCCGAAGAACTCCTGCTGCAGGGTCTCGCCCCCGACCTCGATCTTGATGACGGGACCGAACGCAGCCCCGCAGACCTTCGCCGCCTCGCCGAAGAAGCCGAAGAAGCCGCCCGCGCCATCCCCGGGGTGACCAACAGCGAGGGCGGCGGGGCCAGCGCTGGCCGCGGGCTGTTCGCACTGGCCACCAGCCACGGCTTCTCCGGTGCCTATGCCGCCTCCAGCCACAGCATCTCGGCAAGTGTCGTCGCTGGCGAAGGCGGCAACATGCAGCGCGACTACTCCTGGCGCAGCACCCGCTATGCCGCGGACCTCAAAGGCCCTGCCGACATCGGTCGCGAAGCGGGTGAGAGGGCCGTACGCCGCCTGAATCCAGGACGGGTCAAGTCCGGCCCGATGCCGGTCGTGTTCGACACGCGCGTCGCCAATTCGTTGGTCGGCCATCTGCTGGGAGCAATGAGCGGAGCCTCGATTGCCCGTCGCGCCAGCTTCCTGCTCGATCGCGATGGCCAGAAGCTGTTCGACAGTGCGATCACTATCTCGGACAATCCGTTGGCGCTACGCGGTATGCGCTCGCGCCCGTTCGATGGCGAAGGGCTGCCCACCGCACCGCGCAAGCTGATCGATGCCGGACAATTGACCGGCTGGCTCATGGATTCGGCCGCCGCACGCCAGCTGGGAGCAATGCCGACTGGCCATGCCTCGCGCGGGTCGTCGGGCGCGCCGCACGTGACGTCCAGCAATGTCGTACTCGAAGCCGGCACTGTCACGCCGGCCCAGCTGATGGCCGACATTGCCGATGGCGTCTATGTCACCGAACTGATCGGGCAGGGCGTCAACGGCGTGACTGGCGACTACAGCCGCGGGGCTTCGGGCTTCCGCATCGTGAATGGCGAACTGGCGGGGCCAATTGCAGAATTTACGGTGGCGGGGAATCTCATCGATATGTTCGCTGCACTGACCGCAGCTGACGACCTCGACGTTTACCGGGGCATCGATACGCCAACCCTGCGTATCGACGGCATGAGCGTGGCGGGCGATTGAAACGAGAGAGGGCGCAAGGTCGGCAGACCCCGCGCCCTCCATCTTGCGCAAGCTTGTAAAGCTCAGCCCTTGGCCGACTTTGCGCGTTCGATCGCTTCGATCGTGATGCGCCTTGCATCATCGGCGCCGCCCCAGGTGCCGACACGAACCCACTTGTCCTTTTCCAGGTCCTTATAGTGGGTGAAGAAGTGCTCGATCTGCTGCATCACGATCTCGGGCAGATCCTCGCGTTCCTTCACGTCCGAATAGTACGGGAAGGTCGAATCGACCGGCACGCAGACCAGCTTCTCGTCGCCGCCATGTTCGTCCTCAAGGTTGAGCACGGCGATCGGACGGGCGCGGACGACCGAGCCTGCGAGGAACGGCGAGCGCGCGATCACCAGTGCGTCGAGCGGATCGCCATCGGGTGAAAGGGTGTGCGGCACGAAGCCGTAGTTGGCAGGATAGCGCATCGGCGTGTGCAGGATGCGGTCGACGAACAACGCGCCCGATGCCTTGTCGAACTCGTACTTGACCGGCTCGCCGCCGACGGGAACCTCGATGATGACGTTGAGGCTTTCCGGCGGATTGTCACCGGTGGGAATCATGTCGATGCGCATCTTTGGCCCTGTTCATTGGGTGGAGAGAATGCGCCGCCCCTAGCGAAGCCGCTTTTGCACCGCAACAAGACTTATGGCGAAACCCCTATCCTAGCGCGTTTATGGTGAAGGCAATCACGCCGATGTTGAACACGAACGCCGCGAAAGAGTGCAGCGTGGCAATGCGGCGCACCGTCTTACTGGTGATCTCGGTGTCCGATGTCTGGAAGGTCATGCCGAGCGTGAAGCTGAAATAGGCAAAGTCCAGGTAGTCGGGCGTCTTCGTGCCCGGAAAGTCGATCCCACCGGCGTCCTTGCCATCGCGGCTGGTGTAGAACAGGTGCGCATAGTGCAGGGCATAGACCGAGTTGGCGAACAGCCAAGTCAGCAGCAGCGTGCCGACGAGCTTGACCATGGCCAACCGGTCTCCGCCCGAGGCGCGTGGCAGCTCGCCGGAAATGGCGGCAAGGACCACCATGGTCACGATCGTGGTGATCGCCAGCACGAGCACACGATTGGCATCGTTCGCCGTGGCGTGGGCGCGCATCTGCGTTACGTCGCTGTCTCGCAGCAGCGGCAGCAAAGAAAGCAGGAAGACGCCTGCTGCGAGATCGAAACTCAATGCTGCCGCGTCGGCAATCTGGTTTGCGCCGGGGATCTGCCAGTAGCCGCAGAAAGCGGCCAGGAGCAGCACAAGAAACAGGACGAAGCGCGGTGGCGCCAGCCGGTTTCCCAGCGTGACGCCGTCACGGCTCACAGGCTTACTTTTTGTTCGCCGCAGCCGCGCCCGGACGCTTCGGCGTCAGCAGCAGGTCGAGGCCGGTGGGCGCCTTGCCCGGTGCAACACGTTCGAGCCAAGGGTAGCGCAGGCCATCCTTGTAATCGATCTTCACCGTTTCGAACCGGTTGCCGCGCTTGACCAGCAGTTCGAGGGGCTGACCCTTTTCGCCCTTTGCCGCAGTGACCGCCTTTTTCATGTCATCAGCGCTGTAGGCCGTGCCATTGATTGCCATGATCTGCGTGCCGGTCACGATGCCGGCGTTGAACGCCGGACTGTCCCAGCGGGTGCCGGTAACCTTGCCGTCCTTGTCAAGCGAGATGCCGACCGAGTTGGCAAGGCTCAGGCCCTTTCCGAAGTCCATTGCGGCCTTCATGTAGGGGTTCGGCTCCTCCTTCCAGACAAGCTTGTAGCCCCCCTTCTCGATTCCGTTCAGCGGCGCGGGCTGGCCCGGCTGATTGATGCGGGTGTCGATCAGCTTGGCCCAGTCATAGGGGTAGAGCGCGTTCAGCTTGGTCACGATCTCGTCCACCTCGAACGGGATCTGGCCATAGTCGCCCGGATTCATGCCGAAGAACGCCTTGGCGAAATCGTCGATCGACTTCTTGCCGCCGGTGCCTTCGCGCAGGATCTGGTCGATCTCGAGCCAGACCAGCGCGCCTTCGGTGTAGTAGTCTTCATTGCGGGCGAGCGAGGAGTAAGGCTTGGGCTTGCGCGAGGCGAAGACGGGATCGAAGCCTGTATCCTCGACCGAACGCCAGTCACGACCCGGCTGCTGTGTGAAGCCGCCGGCCCACGCTGCCAGCATGCCGAGCACCGTATCCTTGCCCTGCATGCCCGAACGCGCGGCAAGCACTGCCCCCCAGAACTGGTCCTGGCCTTCGTAGGTCCACAGCAGGTCACCCTGCATCGGCTGACGATAATCGGGCGTCCACAGGCGCGCCGGGCGGCGGAACTTGCCCGACCACGAGTGTGCATATTCGTGCGGTAGCAGGTTGCGGTCCCATTCCTGCTTGGCCCACTCCGTAAAGGCTTCCGGCTCCAGCTGGTTCTCGCTTGACCGGTGATGCTCGAGGCCGATGCCGCCGATCTTGTCGGACAGGGCGAGGAGGAACTCGTAATGGTCAAAGTGGTTGGCGCCGAATGCCAGCTTCGCTTCCTGTACCAGGGCGCTGTGGGCAGCAATGTGTTCCGGCTTGGCTTCGAGCTGCTCAGGCTTGTCGGCCACGACGTTGAGCGTGACGTTCTGCCCGAGGTCCCACTTCTTGAAGTACTTGCCGGCGAAGATCGGCGAATCGACCAGCGTCTCGTAGTCGGTTTCGGCCCAGGTCACGCGGTTGCCGCTCATGCTCATTCCGTCGAGAGCGGTGGCGGGCGTCCAGCCTTGCGGCAGGGTTACGGTGGGCTTCACACGGATGCGGCGCACGTAGTGGCCTGCCGGATAAAGGCTCATCTTCTCCCACTGCAGGTTGAGCATCTCGGGCGTCATCGTGATGCGCCCTTCGGCGCTTTGCAGCGGCGAGGTGTGGATCAGCTTGGCGACGACTTCCTTGGCGCCGGCCGGCAGCATGACGTGGAAGGCATAGACCTCGACCCGGTCACGCTTCCATTCCACCGGCTTGCCATCGACGAAGAACTGCACGCCGACCAGTTCGGCCAAGGGACCGCGCGGGCCATGGTTGCCAGGCAGCCACTGCGGGTAGAGCAGGATCACTTCCTTCGCGCCCGAGGCAACGGGGATGGTCTGCGTGACCTTGTAGGCACCGCGCGCCACGTCGCTCGCGTCGATATCGAGCGTCATCACGCCGGGATAGGCCACGTCCTGTGCGTCCGGCACGGTCTGCTGGATCGGCACGGCCATGGGCGCAGAATTTGCCGCAAGAGCCTGAGTTGATACGGAAAGGGCGAGGAGGAGCGGGGCTGCCGCGAGCGTCGTCTTCATGGACCGGTTAATGGCGCGAAGCCGTCACATTCGCAACCATTGTCGCCCACCTTTTTCTGACCGCTTTCCGTTTTCGCGCTTTCGGGCTAATCGCGCGCTCCATGAGCACACAGACACCGCAGGCCATCCGTGGCACCCAGGACATCTTCGGCCCCGACGCCGAGGCCTTTGCCTTCGTCGTCGAGACGTTCGAGCGGGTGCGCAAGCTCTACCGCTTCCGCCGCGTGGAAATGCCGGTGTTTGAAAAGACGGCGGTTTTCAGCCGGTCCTTGGGCGAGACGACCGACGTCGTGTCGAAGGAAATGTACTCTTTCGAGGATCGCGGCGGGGAATCGCTGACGCTGCGGCCCGAATTCACCGCCGGAATCGCGCGCGCCTTCATCACCGATGGCTGGCAGCAGTATGCGCCCCTGAAGGTTGCGACGCATGGGCCGCTGTTCCGCTATGAGCGGCCGCAAAAGGGCCGCTACCGCCAGTTCCACCAGATCGACGCCGAGATCATCGGCGCGGGCGAGCCGCAGGCGGATGTCGAACTGCTTGTAATGGCTGACCAATTGCTGAAGGAGCTCGGCATCGCGGACGGCGTGACGCTACAGCTCAACACGCTGGGCGATGCCGAAAGCCGCGAGAAGTGGCGTTCCCAACTCGTGGCATACTTCATGGGGGCAAAGGACCAACTCTCCGAGGACTCTCAGGAGCGGCTGGCCAAGAATCCGCTGCGGATTCTCGACAGCAAGGAGCCCCGCGACAAGGTCTTCACCGCCGACGCGCCCAAGATCGACGACTACCTTTCGAGCGAAGCGCAGGATTTCTTCGCGAAGGTCACTTCGGGACTCGACGCGGCGGGTGTCAGCTGGACCCGCGCGCCGACTCTGGTGCGCGGGTTGGACTATTACCGCCACACCGCGTTCGAGTTCGTGACCGACCGGCTGGGCGCGCAGGGCACCGTGCTCGGCGGTGGCCGCTATGACGGGTTGATGGAAGCGCTGGGCGGCGCTGCAACACCGGCGGTGGGCTGGGCGGCCGGGATCGAGCGGCTGGCGATGCTGGTGGGGGATAAGGGCGAGGCCAAGGCCGACGTCATTGTCGTGGTCGAGGACGACAAAGCACTCTTGGATGGACATGCAATCTGCGCGTTCTTGCGTAGGGGAGGCTTCGCAACTGAACTGGTGGCAACGGGTTCGCCCCGTAAGCGCTACGACAAAGCGGTAAAGTCCGATCCCAAGAGCATCATTTCCTTGGTTGTGCAGGACGGAAAGATTGAGCGCCGAACCAAGAACCGGGGTAACGAGGTGTTCGGCATGGCGCTTGAAGCAACCGTTCAAAGCTATCAGGCACGGTCCTAGTTGCTGGCTGTGTCTGCGCTGCGCAAACTCCGTCACCCTGAACCTGTTTCTGGGTCAATCTCTACCCATCCACGGACGGTGTTTGCGGAGGGTTGGATGCTGAAACGAGTTCAGCATGACGACGTGAGGGTGGTCGCGTGAGCGTTTCCGAAGCCCGCCTTGCCCAGATCGCCAATCGCTTTGCCGAGCTTGAGGCGCGGCTGGCTTCGGGTACGCTGGAGGGGGCGGAGTTCATTGCCGCCAGCCGGGACTATGCCGAGCTGGAACCGGTCGCCCGCGTCGCCCGCGAGATTGCGGACATGCGCGCCGAACTGGTCAGCCTTGCCACGCTGGACGATCCCGACATGCGCGAACTGGCGGACGAGGAACTGCGGCGGATCAATGCCGAACTTCCGGAGGCCGAGCACCGCCTCGCCATCGCCATGCTGCCGCGCGATGCGGCGGACAGCCGCCCGGCCATGCTCGAAATCCGCGCTGGCACCGGCGGCGACGAGGCCGCGCTCTTCGCTGCGGACCTGTTCCGTATGTACGAACGCTATGCCGCCGAGCAGGGCTGGCGGGTCGAGGTCGTCTCGGTCAACGCCAATGACCTCGGCGGCTACAAGGAAGTGGTCGCCAACGTCACGGGCAGCGGGGTCTTCGCCAAGCTCAAGTTCGAAAGCGGCGTGCACCGGGTGCAGCGCGTGCCGGTGACCGAAAGCGGCGGCCGCATCCATACTTCCGCGGCGACCGTCGCCGTGCTGCCGGAGCCTGACGAGGTGGACGTGCGCATCGAGGACAAGGATCTCAAGATCGACGTCTACCGCGCGAGCGGCGCAGGCGGCCAACACGTCAACACCACCGATTCCGCCGTGCGCATCACCCACCTGCCCACCGGCACGGTCGTCACCTGTCAGGACGGACGCAGCCAGCACAAGAACAAGGACAAGGCAATGCAGGTCCTGCGCGCCCGCCTGTTCGAGGCGCAGCGCGATGCTGCCCAGGGCGAAGAGGCCGAGGCGCGCAAGGCGATGGTCGGATCGGGCGACCGCTCCGAGCGCATCCGCACCTACAATTTCCCACAAGGCCGCGTGACCGACCATCGCATCAACCTGACGCTGCACCGCCTGCCCGAGATTCTCGAAGGCCCCGGCCTTGCCGAACTGATCGACGCGCTGATCGCCGAGGACCAGGCCAAGCGGCTGGCGGCGATGGATGGGTAACAGCGCCAAGTGAAGGTTGCCGAGGCCCTGCGCGCCGCCGCCGACCGGCTTTCCGCTACATCGGACACGGCCCGCCTCGATGCCGAAGTGCTGATGGCGCATGCGCTGGGCTGTTCGCGGACCGATCTGCTGCTGCGGCACATGGCGGCGGCGGTGCCCGATGGCTTCGATGCGCTGGTCGAGCGGCGGACGGGCCATGAGCCGGTTGCTTATATTACCGGCACTGCCGAGTTCTATGGCATCGAGCTTGCCGTAAGCCCCGCCGTCCTGATCCCGCGCGGCGATACCGAAACGCTGATCGAGGCGGCACGTGAGGCGTTTGCCGGCGAGGCGCCACCCGAGCGAATTCTCGATCTCGGAGCAGGCTCGGGCGCTCTGCTGCTGGCGGCGCTGTCGCTATGGCCGGACGCCGAAGGCATCGCGATCGAGCGCTCTCCCGAAGCCTCGGCTGTGGCGAAAGCGAATGCCAGACGCCATGCGCCGTCCGCGCGAATCCTTGAAGGCGACTGGACACAGACGGATTGGGCGCAGGGTCTGGGCAGGTTTGACCTGGTCCTCTCGAACCCGCCTTATGTCGAGGAACACGCGAATCTCGATGCATCGGTCCGTCAGTACGAGCCAGCATCCGCGCTGTTTTCCGGCCTCGAAGGGCTGGACGATTACCGCATTCTGGTGCCGCAGCTTCCTGCACTCCTGACCGCGCGGGGTATTGCCTTGGTCGAGATCGGCTGGACACAAGCCGACGCCGTGACAGACATAGCGCGTGGGGCCGGGATGTCCGCGCGGGTCCATTGCGATCTGGCAGGGCGAAAAAGGGCGGTCGAAATGGCGGTTTCTGCCAATATTCCTCTTGGCAAGGGACCTGCGGATCACTAATTGTGTTCTTAGGCAGGGGACGGACGAAGGCTTCCCGTCCCGGCCAAATCCACCATTTGCAGGGAATATCGGCCAAAGGGGCCGGGACGAGCGCAGATGCTGGGAACTCCGATTCGCATGACGCGAACCGGTGGCGGAGGGTTGCGCGGCATTACGGGTTGCTCAAGCTTTACGAGAGGCCGCCCCATTTAAGGAAGTGCCTGAGTTGAATAACAATCGTGGTAACAACCGCCGTCGCGGTCGGGGCAACAACAATCGCCCCCAGAACGGTGGTCAGCAGCTCAACCGGATCGACAGCCGTGCGCGGGGCAATGCGCCCCAGATGCTGGAGAAGTATCGCAAGCTCGCGCAGGACGCCCACCTGAATGGCGACCGCGTGCAGGCCGAATACTATCTGCAATTTGCCGACCACTATTTCCGCGTGATCGCCGACACCCGCCTCCGTCAGGAAGAGCAGCGCGCCCGCCAGAACGGCGGCGAGCGCTGGCAGGATCAGGACACCGAGGAAGGCGCGGACGAATTCAGCGTTGAAGGTGATTTTCCCGCGTTCGACCGTCCGGTTTCCACCCGGCGCGAGCGTGAAGACCGCGAAGATCGTGGTGAACGTCAGGATCGGGGCGAACGCCAGGACCGTGGTGACCGCTATGAAGGTCGCCGCGATCGCGAGGATCGCCCCCGTGACGACCGCCCCCGTGACGACCGCCAGCGTGAAGAGCGCCCCCGTGAAGACCGGCAGCGCGACGATCGCGGTTCCGAAGAGCGCGGCACGCGTCGTGAGGGCGCCCGCCGGTTCGAGCGCAATCGCAGCCGCGATGC
Organism: Novosphingobium sp. CCH12-A3; assembly: GCF_001556015.1. NCBI lineage: Bacteria > Pseudomonadati > Pseudomonadota > Alphaproteobacteria > Sphingomonadales > Sphingomonadaceae > Novosphingobium > Novosphingobium sp. CCH12-A3. The sequence continues at coordinate 66,693 of NZ_LSIA01000206.1, forward strand.
CGATGCGGAAGCGGCACCTGCCGAGGCTCTGCCCGGTGAAGGTGTTCCGGCCATCGAGGGTGAGCCGATTGCCGATGCCAACGACAATCCGTTCGTGACCCGGGCGACACGTGGGCTTCGCCCGCGCACCGAGCGGCGTCCGCGCGGCGCCAAGGCTGCGGCTGACGAAGCACCGGCGACGCTGGATGCCTCGTTCCTGCCACCATCGATAAGCGCCAAGGCCGAGGCCGAGCCTGCTCCGGTTGCAGCACCGGCCCCAGAACCCATTGCCCCCGAGCCCGGTGCCGAAGAGGCCACTGCTCCTGCACCCAAGAAGCGAGGCCGTCCGCGCAAGACTCCGGTCGCCGAAGCGACCGAGCCTGCAGAGGGTTGATTGGTGACGCCGGGATGGGCCGCTTGCGGTCTCTCCCGGCGCACCCCATAGCAGGAAGGCATGACAGCTTCCCGCTTTTCCCCCCGCTTTCCGGCTCGCCTTCCTTCGCGTGACAGCCTGCTGACCATTGCCGCTGGTGGCCTTGCTGCCTGCGGTTTTCAGCCGTTGGGCCTGTGGCCGCTGACGCTGGCTGCCCTCGCGTTCCTGATCCACCGCCTGCATGTGGTAAAGACCTGGCGGCAGGCGCTGCTCACTGGCTGGCTGTTCGGTGTCGGGCATTTCACCGTCGGCAATGGCTGGATCGCCACGGCTTTCACCTATCAGGCGGAAATGCCAACCTGGCTTGGCTGGATCGCGGTATTCCTGCTTGCGCTCTACCTCGCGGTATTCCCGGCCTTGGCAACGTGGGGTGGCTGGTGGCTGGCAAACACCCGCAGGGCCATGCTCTTGCCGGCCTTTGCCGCGGCGTGGATCGTGTCTGAATGGCTGCGCTCGTGGGTTTTCACCGGGTTTGCGTGGAACCCGCTGGCGATGGTGACACTGGGCGGTTTCGAGCGCCCCGGGCTCGCCCTCGCTGCACAATGGTTGGGAACTTACGCCCTGTCAGGGCTTGTCGTCCTGCTGGCCGGATGGTGGCTCTTTGCGCTCCGGTCCTTCCGACAGGGACAAAAATGGGCTGCGGGTGCCTACTTGCTCGGCCCCGCTGTGCTCATGGTTCTGCCACTTCATGGCGAGCGGCTTGAAGGGACCTTGCCGTTTACGCTGGTCCAGCCGGATGTGCGCCAGGACCTGCTCAACGATCCCGCCAATTTCGAGAATCAGTTCCAGAAGACGGCGAGGCTCTCTCTGACTCGCAAGCCCGGCGAGAACCGCCTTTTGCTCTGGCCTGAAAGCGGCGTGCCGGACTTTCTGCGCGAGGGCTATTCCCAGTTCTGGTACGACGAGACGACTTATGCCGGCGACCCGGTGCTGGCGCGAGAGCGGCTCGGCAAGGTCGCCGGCATAGGTGGCCTGCTGCTGACCGGAACGACCGATCTTGCCATGGAGGGGCGCAAGGTGGCGGGCGCCTGGAATGTGGTGACGGCGCTTGACTCTGACGGGGCCATCAAGGGTTCGTACGCCAAGGCGCATCTCGTTCCTTATGGCGAGTACCTGCCGATGCGCTCACTCCTCGAACCGCTGGGTCTGTCGCGATTGGTTGCGGGCAGCCTTGATTTCTTCGCCGGGCCTGGGCCTCGCACACTCGATCTGGGCCGATATGGCAAGGCCGGGGTGCAGATCTGCTACGAGATCATCTTCTCGGGACAGGTGGTGGATCGCGCGCATCGGCCGGATTACCTGTTCAATCCGTCCAATGATGGCTGGTTCGGCGCCTGGGGGCCGCCGCAGCATCTGGCGCAGGCGCGGATGCGCGCAATAGAGGAGGGGTTGCCGGTCTTGCGGGCAACCACGACCGGCATAAGCGCGGTCGTGGATGCCGATGGCGTCGTCCGTCAGTTCGTGCCGCAACATCGCGCCGGCCGGTTGGACGGCGTGATCCCTCCCGCCCATGCGGCGACACTGTTTGCGCGCACCGGGAACATGCTCGCCCTTTTGTGGGCAGTAGCGCTTCTTTTCGTTGCACTGGTTGCAAGTGCCACGCGGAAACGCTAAGCGGGCAGGGACATAAAGCTTTCTTTATATCGCTTGTCTCAAAGCACAGGCCCTCTTGGCATAGGACTCTCGATGCGCACCGATTACCTGTTCACTTCCGAATCCGTATCCGAAGGCCATCCGGACAAGGTTTCCGACCAGATCAGCGACGCGATCGTCGACCTGTTCCTGTCCAAGGATCCCGAAGCGCGCATCGCCTGCGAAACCCTGACCACGACGCAGCTTGTCGTTCTTGCCGGCGAAATCCGCTGCAAGGGCGTGTATGAGAACGGTGAATGGGCTCCGGGCGCGCAGGAAGAGATCGAGCGGACCGTGCGCGAGACGGTCAAGCGCATCGGCTATGCGCAGGACGGCTTCCACTGGGAGAAGTTCGAGTTCATCAACCGCCTGCATGGCCAGTCGGCCCACATCGCGCAGGGCGTCGATGCTGGCGAGAACAAGGACGAGGGCGCGGGCGATCAGGGCATCATGTTCGGCTATGCCACGGATGAAACGCCGGGCCTGATGCCGGCGACGCTCTACTACAGCCACAAGATTCTCGAACGCATGGCCGCCGATCGCCATTCCGGCGCCGCGCCGTTCCTCGAACCCGACGCCAAGAGCCAGGTCACGCTGCGCTATGAAGGCTCGCTGCCGGTTGCGGCCACCGCCATCGTCGTCTCGACGCAACACAAGGCAGGCTACGACGAGAACGACCCGGCCAAGCAGGCCGAACTCGAAGCCTATGTGAAGAGCGTGATTGCCGACGTGATCCCGCCGGTGCTGCTGCGCGAAACCGAATACTTCATCAACCCGACCGGCAGCTTCGA
>NZ_LSIA01000207.1:0-265 GCF_001556015.1 Novosphingobium sp. CCH12-A3
ATCAATGAATCACCATCGACACCGAAACTCCATCGGTTTTTGCGGGTGTCCAGCTGGCGCCGGATTACTGGTCGGCCATCGCCGAGGACGAACGAACCGCCACGTTCGTTGCCCTGTTCACAGGCTTCATGGACATCGGCGAGCCATTCGATGAACGCGACGACGCCAACGCAATCCGCGACGAGCACGCCGCACTCATACCCCGCGCGCTAGTCGGAATGCGCAAGCTCGCGCTCATGCGCGAGGATAAGAAACTCGCGCTCCG
>NZ_LSIA01000208.1:0-1160 GCF_001556015.1 Novosphingobium sp. CCH12-A3
CTCATCACAGCTCCTTCTCACAAATAGGAGCCTCCAGAAAACCCGGGACGCTTCACCGTGAGCGCAATGAACACCAATAGCGTGATCGCACTCATCGCCAGCGTGTTCGTAGACTGGTCGAGGTAAACACCATTGGCGCAAACCGCCGCAACGCTGTCAACGAAGGTAGTCTTGGTCGAACTGAACTAACGTGAGCCGAGCGGCCCGGTAAATCCGTTCAAATGGGCGAACGATGCGCCAATCCTAAGAGTGAGCAGTTGATACGAGCGGCCGCTCCCATTGCACTGAGGATGCACGCGCCGAGCTTGGTTCCGGGGCTTGCCCCTTCCGCAAGCTTGAGCCAGATGCCGAGCCGCACGGACCACGCTCTGAGGTGGTCCCGGTTTTCTGGACAGGATGCTAAGCTAATCCCGATCTAATGGATTGGTACGGGAATGAAGACGACGAGGAAGCGCTACAGCGCGGAGTTCAAGGCGAGAGTGGCGCTAGAGGCGATCCGGGGCGACCTGACGCTGGCGGAGCTGGCCGCCAAGCATGGGCTTCACCACACAATGATCGCGGCTTGGAAGCGTCAGGCCATCGAGGGGATGGCCGGTTCGTTCTCCGGGGCCGGCGATGCGGCCAAGGCCGCCAATGAGAGCGAGGTGGAGAAGCTGCACGCCAAGATCGGGCAACTGGTGGTGGAGCGGGATTTTTTAGCGAAAGCCTTCGGTCGATGAGCGTGGACCGGAGGCGAGCGATGGTCGAGCCTGCTCACCACTGCCTGTCGGTTGCGGCGCAGTGCCGCCTGCTGCGGATCAGCCGCTCGTCCTACTACTATGCGCCGGTGCCGGAGATGGATGAAACGCTGGGGCTGATGACGGTGATCGACGAGACCTTCATGGAGTGCCCGTGGTACGGTAGCCGCCAGATGGCGCGCCACCTGCGGCGGGCGGGTCACGCGGTCGGCCGGCGCCGGGTGCGGCGGCTGATGGCGAAGATGGGCCTGACGCCGATCTACCAGCGGCCGCGGACGAGCGACCCGCACCCGCAGCACCGGGTCTATCCGTACCTGTTGCGCAAGCTGGCGATCGACCGGCCCAACCACGTCTGGTGTGCCGACGTGACCTACAGTGCGCCTCGTCCCGGATGGTCCGGGGTGCATATGACTGGAATGCAAA
>NZ_LSIA01000209.1:0-11984 GCF_001556015.1 Novosphingobium sp. CCH12-A3
CCATCCCTTGCGTGCCACAACGGCACCGCACCGGTCGCGCGATCTGTGATTTCCCACCGGCGTTACCGTCCGCACTCGCCAGCGGATGACCTCTCGCACCAAGAAGCATTGCGTCCCCGCGAAGGCGGGGACCTCGGTGTTCTTACAGAACCTCACAGTAAACCGACGGAGGCCCCCGCCTTCGCGGGGGCGCAGCGGGGTGGGCAAACCCCGCGCGCCATCGCTGCTACTTCTGGCACTTCGCGCAGAAGAAGCTCGACCGCCCGCCCTGCACGATCCGCTCCACCGTGCCGCCGCAGGCGCAAGGCTCACCCTCGCGGCCATAGACGGCAAAATCCTTGGCGAAATAGCCCAGTTCGCCATCGGGCCGGGCATAGTCGCGCAAGGTCGATCCGCCCGCGAGGATCGATTCCTCGAGCACCGCCTTGATCGCCGGCACCAGCAGCTTCAGCTCGCCCGGCTTGACCTTTCCGCCCTCGCGCGCCGGATGCACCCGCGCGCGATAGAGCGCCTCGCACACGTAGATATTGCCCAGGCCCGCAACGATGCGCTGGTCGAGCAGCAGCAGCTTCACCGCCGCGATCCGGCCCTTGAACGCTGCCGCCAGCAGCTTCGGCGTCAGGTCCGGTCCCAGCGGCTCCGGCCCCAGAGCGGCAAATGGCGGCCAGCTTTCCAGCCTGTCGCTGTCAACCAGATCGACCGAGCCGAAGCGCCGCGCATCGTTGAGCGACAGCACCCGTCCCTCGCCCGTCTCCAGCACCAGATGATCGTGCTTGCCGATGTCGTCGGGATCGATTCGCCAGCGCCCCGACATGCCGAGGTGGAACACCATCGTCCGTTCGCAATCGGTATGGATCAGGCCATACTTCGCGCGCCGCGAAAGCCCGGTCACCCGCGCACCGGTCAGCGCCTGCGCCAGATCGACCGGAAAGGGCCGCCGCAGGTCGGCCCGGTTAACCCGCACCCTGCGGATGACCTGTCCCTCCAGCACGGTTGCAAGGCCGCGAACGGTCGTCTCTACTTCGGGTAGCTCTGGCATATCCCCTCCACCCCTAACAGTCTTTGCCGTCCGGGCAATTCCCCACTAAAGGGCCAAGGCATGACCGCATCTGAAACAGCCCAAGAGACAGCTTCGTTCGGCTACGAAGACATCCCGGCAGAAGAGAAGGAAGGCCGCGTCGGCGCGATCTTCTCGAACGTCGCGCGCAAGTATGACGTGATGAACGATGCCATGTCGGTCGGCATGCACCGCCTGTGGAAGGACAAGTTCGTCAAGCGGGTACGCCCCCAGCCGGGCGAGGCAATTCTCGACATGGCTGGCGGCACCGGTGACATTGCCTTCCGCATGGCCAAGCACGGCGCAAACATCACCGTGTCCGACATCAACCAGGACATGCTCGATGTCGGCATCGAACGCGCCGCCAAGCGCGGGCTGGAAGGCCTGGAATGGTCGCGCCAGAACGCCGAGGAACTCACCTTCCCGGATCGCGTGTTCGACGCCTACACCATCGCCTTCGGCATCCGCAACGTGACGCACATCGACCGCGCCCTTGCCGAAGCCCACCGCGTGCTGAAGTTCGGCGGCCGCTTCTTCTGCCTCGAGTTCTCGACGACAGAATGGCCCGGCTTCTCGGAAATCTACGACGCCTATTCGCACAAGCTGGTGCCCAAGCTCGGGCAGATGATCGCGGGCGACGAGGATTCGTATCGCTACCTGATCGAATCGATCCGCCGCTTCCCGCCGATGCCGGAATTCGAGAAGATGATCCAGGCCGCCGGCTTCAAGCGGACCAGGGTGGAACCCATCCTCGGTGGCCTCGTCGCGATCCATTCGGGCTGGAAGGTCTGATCGCTTGACCCTTCCCGCCACGCATATCCGCCGCCTGCTCGGCTGGGGCCGCACGCTTGCCCGGCACGGCGCGCTGCGCGGGATCGAGAGTGATCCGAACACGCCCTCGCCCGTCCGCACCCTGTGCAAGGTTGCGCGTTTCGGCACGATCCAGCCCAAGACGCCCGACTACGCCGGTGCCTTCCGCGCGATCGGCCCGGCTGCGATCAAGCTCGGCCAAACGCTCGCCACCCGCCCCGATCTCGTGGGCGAGGAAGCGGCGCACAACCTGCTCGCCCTGCAGGACCAGCTCCCCCCGGTCGATTTCGCGCTGATCCGCGCCGAAATCGAGCGCTCGTTCGAAAAGCCGCTCGAGAGCCTGTTCTCCTCGTTCGATCCGGTGCCGGTGGGCGCGGCCTCGGTGGCCCAGGTCCACCGCGCTGTGACGACCGAGGGCCGCAAGGTCGCGGTCAAGATCCTGCGCCCCGGCGTGCGTGAGAAGTTCGCGCGCGATATCGACACCTACGAATGGGCCGCCGCCCATCTCGAAGGCTTGGGCGGCGAAGCATCGCGCCTGCGCCCGCGCATGGTCATCGCCAATTTCAAGCGCTGGACGGTGCGCGAGCTTGATCTGCGTCGCGAAGCCGCCTCCGCCTCGGAACTGGCCGACACGATGCGCGCGCACGCCGGGTATCGCGTGCCCGACATCGACTGGGATCGCACCAACGGCAGGGTCATGACGCTCGACTGGATCGACGGCGTCAAGATCAGCGACACCGCCGCACTCGATGCGGCAGGCCACGATCGCAAGGCGCTGGCCCAGCGCCTCGTCCTCGCCTTCCTCACCCAGGCGATCAACGGCGGGTACTTCCACGCCGACATGCATCAGGGCAACCTGTTCGTCGAACCCGATGGCACCATCGTCGCCATCGATTTCGGCATCATGGGCCGGATCGACCGCCGTGCCCGCCAGTGGCTCGCCGAAATCCTCTATGGCCTGACCACCGGCAACTACCGCCGCGTCGCCGAAATCCACTTCGAGGCGCAATACGTGCCGAGCTATCACTCGGTCGACGAATTCGCCACGGCCCTGCGCGCCGTGGGTGAACCGATGCGCGGCAAGCCGGTCAGCGAACTCTCGGTCGGCCAGATGCTCGATGGCCTCTTCGCCATCACCCGTGATTTCGACATGCAGACCCAGCCGCACCTGCTGCTGCTGCAGAAGACCATGGTCATGGTCGAAGGCATCGCCACCCAGCTCAATCCCGAGATCAACATGTGGGAAACCTCGGCGCCGTTCGTGCGCGCCTGGGTGCGCGACGAGCTCGGCCCCGAAGCCGCGATAGCCGACCGCGTGCGCGAGGATACGCAGACTCTGCTGCGCATCCCCGACCTCATCCGCCGCATCGAAGACCGCTTCCCGCCCAAGGGCGGCGCACCCGAGGCGCCGCCGCTGCCAAAGGTCGAACTGATGTGGCAGCGCAAGCGCCGCAAGCGCGGGCCCGGTGTGCTCGGCCAGATCCTCACCTTCCTGGCGGGCGGCGCGCTGGTCATCGGCACCCACGCCCTTGGCTGGTGGGGCTGAGAAGACCGCTCCCTTGAGCCATAACCTATCGCACCTGCGCCTGCCCAAGCGCCACTTCCACGCGCTCGATCTGTCGCGCCTGCTCGCGGCGATCATGGTGTTGTTCTGGCATTACCAGCACGTGTTCGTGCCGCCGGTGCCCTATCATGTGCACGTCAATCGCGCGATCCAGCCGTGGTACGAAACGCTCTCGTGGTTGTACAACCATGGCCACACCGCCGTGCAGTATTTCTGGGCGGTCTCGGGCTTCGTCTTTGCGCATGTCTATCTCGCCGATGCCAATTACAGGGCGCGGTTCTGGCTCGCCCGCATTGCGCGCCTCTGGCCGCTGCACCTGCTGACGCTTGGCCTGATGGCGATCCTGCAAGGCATCTATGTCGCCCGCACCGGCACCGAGTTCATCTATCACACCAACGACCTCAAGCACTTCCTGCTGTCGATCCCGCTGATGCAGTATTGGGGCTGGCAGGATAACCAGTCGTTTAACGGCCCCTCGTGGTCCCTGTCGACCGAGATCCTCGCCTACCTCGTCTTCTTCCTCGCCATCCCGGCGCTGCGCCGCGCGCCGCTGGCGCTGGCCCTGCCACTGGGCGCGCTGCTGCTCTACGGCATGCTCAAGGGCCTGCCGAACAAGGACGTGCTGTCCTGCGTCGGTTACTTCATGCTCGGTTGCGCTGCCTATGGCGCCACGCTCAAGGGCTGGCTGCGTCCGGCCACGCTCCTGCCATTGGGCATGGCGCTCCTGGCCAGCGCGTTCCTGCTCAAGGCCAACTACCGCAGCGGTGACGCCGCCACCATCGCCGGCACCTTCGCAGTCCTGTTCCTCACCCTCGCGATCGACCTCAACGATGAGAAGGGCCGCCTGCAGTTCGGCCAGAAGCTCGGGGATGCCTCCTACGGCATCTACCTCTGGCACATCCCGATCCAGCTGACGCTCGTGCTGATCATCGATGCCACGGGCCTTTCGCGCTACATCGCACGCCAGCCGTGGTTCCTGATCCTCTTCGTCACGCTCGCCATCGCCGCGGGATTCATCAGCCACGCGAAGTTCGAACGCCCCGCCCAACGCGCCGTCTTCGCGCTGTGGGGCCGATGGAAGGCGCGGGACTCCGCAGCCAGCTGAAGTCAGGGCCTGTCAGCCACGTATTCGTTCCCGACAAAGCCCATCTTGAAATCGCCCGAGTCTGCCGTTGCGTAAGTCACCGCTGCCATCAAGGCCGCCAATCGCTCGTACTCCTTCTTGCCCTCGCGCACGTTCTCCGGCCAGAAGACGACTTCACCGTTCCGCACTCTCAAGACCGAGCCTGCAGCAAATCCGCAGTGCCGTTCCAATGCTGCTGCGAATTCCTCGACAGACGAGAAATCGGCCCGCTTCGGCATACCCTCAAGCAATCCGCGCTTGCGCAGGGTTTCCTTTGTCTCCGCAAGCCAGAGTGCCTTGGCTCGCGCATACTTCCGCTCGATGAATGCACTACCCAGCGCCTCCTCCTCAAAGGCGACGTCCGCACGACTGGCAACAGTCTCGATGCATTCCAGATGCTCGGTTTTCGCACCTGCCGCCTTTTCAATGGTGATGACGTAACCCTGCACAAGATCGTCATAGGCCATCGAGATCCCCGCAGCGTTCAGGCCACACGCAACAAGACCCTCGCGTAAAACCTGTTCTTCCGCAGCAGGGGGCATATCGCCAGCAACCATCATCACCCCGCAATCTCCTCCAGCCGATGATGCGGCAGCATCCGCCACGCCGCGACCATCAGCACGACGTGCGCCGCCTCCACCGCCATCGGCACCTGCCATCCCGGATAGGCGCCCGTCACCACGAGATCGATCGCGCGGCCCACGAACGAGGTGCCGAACAGCAGCGCCGGGACCAGCATCAGGTCCGCATTCCTGCGCCACGCACCCCACATCATGCAGAACGCCGCGACGCCGAAGAACGAGGTGAAGTCTGCCCGGATCGTCGAAACGCCGCCGACCCCGGTGGCTGCGATTCCGAAGCCCATCGCTGCCTGCTCCGGCCCGGTCAGGAAGCCGATCGCCAGGAACAGGTCGAACAGTCCCGCCAGAAACACCAGTGCCGTCAGTATCAGTCTCATCATCCGGTCCCCGTCATGGTTTGTGGCAGACTGTGCCTGAACGGCGCTCCCTGCGCAAAAGGATTGCGCGCGAGGCTTGCCCATTGCACAAGCCCCATCCATGAAGGATACACGCATCCTGCTCATCATTGGCGGCGGTATCGCCGCCTACAAGTCGTGCGAGCTCGTCCGCCTGCTGCGCAAGGAAGGCGCCGACGTCACGTGCGTGCTGACCGAGGGCGGATCGCATTTCGTTACCGCGATGACGCTTGCGGCGCTTTCGGAGAACCCCGTCCACACCACGCTGTGGGATCTCAAGAACGAGGTCGAGATGGGCCATATCCAGCTTTCGCGTCAGGCTGATCTCGTCGTCGTCTGCCCCGCAACGGCAGACCTAATGGCACGCATGGCGGGCGGCATCGCCAATGATCTTGCCACCACGCTCCTGCTTGCGACGGACAAGCCGGTGCTGGCCGTGCCCGCCATGAACGTGCGCATGTGGCAGCACCCCGCCACGCAGCGCAACGTCGCCACCCTGCGCGGCGATGGCGTGAGCGTGATGGAACCCGACGAAGGCGCGATGGCCTGTGGCGAATTCGGCCCCGGCCGCCTCCCCGAACCACCCGCGATCCTGCTCGAGATCGAGCGCGCGCTGGAGCGTGCTTCGACAAGCTCAGCACGAGCGGAGACAGGGGACGCCGCCTTCCATACCCCCGCTCATCCTGAGCCCGTCGAAGGATGCCTCACCGGCAGGCACATCCTGATCACCGCAGGCCCGACCCACGAACCGATCGACCCGGTGCGCTACATCGCCAACCGTTCGAGCGGCAAGCAGGGCTATGCCATCGCCGCCGCCGCCGCGAAGGCGGGCGCGAAAGTCACGCTCGTCTCCGGCCCGGTCAACCTGCCGACCCCGCCTGGCGTCATCCGCATCGACGTCGAAACCGCGCGCGAGATGGCCGCTGCCGTCGACGCCGCCCTGCCTGCAGACGTCGCGATCATGGTCGCCGCCGTGGCCGACTGGCGCAGCGCCGGCGAGGCCGCGCAAAAGATCAAGAAGGATGGTTCGGGCCAGGTTCCGCCGCTGCAGCTGGTCGAGAACCCCGACATCCTCGCCACGCTTTGCAAGTCCGAACGTCGCCCGCCGCTGGTTGTCGGCTTCGCCGCCGAAACCAACGACGTGCTCGACCACGCCAAGGCCAAGCTTGCCCGCAAGGGTGCGGACTGGATCGTCGCCAACGATGTCGCCACTCACCAGATGGGCGGCGAGATCAACGCCTTGCACATCGTCAGCGCGAGCGGCGTCGAAAGCCTGCCCGAACTCCCCAAGGACGCCGCCGCGGCGCTCCTGATCGAAAGAATTGCCGATGCACTCGCCTGAAATCCCCGTGCTCGTAAAGCGCCTGCCCCACGGGTTGGATCTGCCGCTGCCGGCCTATGCCACAGATGGCGCGGCAGGCATGGATGTGGTCTCGGCAGAGGACGTCGACCTTGCCCCCGGCGCGCGTCACGCCGTCGCCACCGGCCTCTCGGTCGCAATTCCGGCGGGCTACGAAATCCAGGTCCGTCCCCGCTCCGGCCTCGCGCTCAAGCATGGCGTCACCGTGCCCAACACCCCCGGCACGATAGATTCAGACTACCGTGGCGAGTTGAAGGTGATCCTCATCAACCACGGCAGCGACAGCTTCTCGATCCGGCGAGGCGACCGCGTCGCACAACTCGTCGTCGCACCCGTCACGCGCGGGATCTGGGTTGAGGCGGATACGCTCGACCATACCACGCGCGGCGAGGGCGGTTTCGGGTCCACCGGCGGGTTGGCTTCGCTGCAAGGCTGAGGCCGTCGCCAGAAATCGCGCCTGCGCCTCAGGGCGCGTCGCGCCTTCACCGTTCGACAACCTGCCGGTCCATCGGGGCCAGCTTTGCCAGGAAGCGGTTTTGCGCGGCGAAGGGCACTTGCCCCTCGCGCATGGCCTGCTGGAGGTTTTCCACCAGGGCATTGAGATCAGCGCGGGTGATGCCGAGATCCTTGTGCGCCGCCTGCATCTCGCGCCCGCTATAGATGCAGCCGGCGTTCAATATGAAGCAGAACTGTTCGAACAGGGTGCGGCGCAAGCGAACCAGATCGCGGCTCTTAAAGATTGCAGAAATGCGCGGGTCGCTCTCGCTGAGGACGACCAGCCTGTCCACGATCCTGTGGATGCCGTCCTGACCGCCGAAGGCCCGGGCCATGCTCTCGCCGGTGAATGGGTCGGCCCCTGCATTTGTGGGGCTTTGCTTGTAGGGCTCGACCGGGAATTCGCCGGTTACGGGATCGGCCACCTTCTTCTCGACCCCGAATTCCTTTTCCCAATCGACGCCGGAGAAATCGCCCTGCGCAGCAGGGACCTCCTGCGGATCGGGGGTGACAGGCTGGGCGGCGAGCAGGGCAAATGCGAGCGCAAACGGCATCAACGGCCTCCTCAGAATGCGAGCTGGAGCGAGACGAGCCCGCCGCGCTGGCCATCGAAAGTGGCCACCGAGCCGACATCGGCATAGGCTGCGGTCAACGTGGCGTTGCGGGTGACGGCCCAGGCCACGAACAGGTCGTGGGCGTCGTCCTCGCGCGCGATGGCAAGATTGCTGGGCCGCGTCCGGTATTCCCCACCGACGACAAGGCGCGGTGTAAGCATCCAGGCGAGCGAGCCTTCGAACTGCAGCGTGCGGGCAGGCTGATTGGGGCCACCGAACCCGAGCAGGCCGAACTGGTTGGCATTGGTCAACCTCGCGGTGGCGTTGACCAGAATGCTTTTCGACAGGAACAGCTTGGTGGCGCTGGCCGTGAAATCGGTGCCGGACGACGACGCTGCCCCCACCGCCCTGACGATGGCGCCATCAAGACTGCGCTTGTGCTGCAGCCCCAGGCTGATCTGCGGAAGCAAGGGCGAACCATAGACCACATCGCCAATCAGCCGCACCTTCGCGCCGAACACGTCCTGATTGAAGCGGAAACCCTTGCCGAGACCAAGTGCTTCGCCAACCTTTCGCGTATCGAAGTTCTGGCGGGCATAGGACAGCTCGACCCGGTCCTTGATGCCCACGGCAATTCCGTGGCTCTGCCAGCCATAGTCGGCCAGCTCGATGCCGGTGACATGGGCCGAAAGCCCAAGGCCGCGGTCCGTTTCCATGCCGGCAATCGTGGCCCAGCTGGCAAGACCACCGCCGCTGGCTCCCTCGATCGAGGATATGCCATTGGTCAGCACCAGCTTTCCGCCATCCAGCAGCGGGTCAGCCTGCGCGGGCGAAGCAAGCATAAGGCCTGCCAGGGCCGCGCCCAACTTGGCAATCTTGATCACGCTTTTGCCACCCTTGTCGAGAGAGAGTAGGCGAGAGGGTTAATCAAGACCTGTTGGGAAATCCTAAAGTGCCCTCCAGGCAGGATTCTGAATTTCGAAGGTATTGCCGCTTAGCCTGGCTGCATGAGAAATCTGCTCTCCTTGCGAGTCTCGCGATGCGGATCGCTCCGTTCGGGCCCGATCTGCGTGGCGCTGACGCTACCCCTGCTGATCTCGGCCACGCCGGCGAGCACGCTACCTATGCTGGTGGTGGACCAGGCGGGCGTCCCATTACGCGATGCCGTGATCGAAATCCGGCCACCGGCTGGCAACACCCGTCGTCCGACTTTCGCATGGCGCAATGCGATGGCGCAAAAGAACCAGGCGTTCGTGCCTGGTACGCTGATCGTGCCCCTGGGCGCGGTAGTGGCCTTCCCAAACCTCGATAACGTACGCCATTCGATCTACAGCTTTTCCAAGCCCGGCCCCTTCAAGATAGACCTCTATGGGCAGGATCAGACGCGGACCCAGCAATTCAAGGTGGCCGGCACGATCGCGCTGGGCTGCAACATCCACGACAGGATGCAAGGCTATATCCGCGTGACAGACACGCCCTTTGCAGCGCGCAGCGACCTGAACGGGCTGGCTGACATCGAGGGCTTGGGTCGCGGGACCTATGACGTCGTCGTCTGGCATCCCCGCATCCGCGGCGCAGGTGGCGAATGGCGCGGCAAATTGGTGCTGGAACCCAGCAACCGCAGTCGGATCATGGTGGCGCTGCGGCCAGGCAGCGGCAAATGAAACGGTCGGTAGTGCAGGCGCTTGACCGCCTGCGCAATGCGATAGACGTGCGCGTTCGCTCACTCGGCAGCCGGATTGCATTATTGTACGTCGTGTTGCTGACAGTGATCGTAGCCGCAACGCTGCTTGCGGCCGGTTCGGGCATCAACACCTTCGCCTATGAAACAGCAGAGCGCGAGCTTGCCGCCAACTCCCGCGTGTTCGACCAGATCATTGCCAGTAGGCAAAGGCAGATGGCGGACGCGGGCGAAGTGGTAGCCCGCGATTTTGGTTTCCGTGAAGCCTTGGCCACCGGCGATGCGCCAACGCTCGTCTCGGCCCTGCAAAGCCTGCGCGACCGCGCCAAGGTGAGCGAAGTGGCGATCGTCCAGCTCGATGGCAGCGTGATCTCTTCGAGCACGGCGACGACGATCAGGGGCACGGCCATGCTGTCACGGCTGGAGAACGGTGCCGATCGCGGCGTCATCCGGCTCGGCCAGGCGCAGGCGCTTGGCGCTGCAGTGCCGATCGAGATGCCTGATCTTGCCGGCTGGCTGATCCTGCTGAACACGCTCGGTCCGGCTGACATGACACAGCTTGCAAGCCTGTCAGCCGCCCCCTTGGAGGCGCGCGTGATCGAGCGGGCACAACTCGACAGCCACCTTGCTTCGCTCGAGCTTGGCGAGATCGCCGAGATGGAGGGCCACGACGGCCCAACACCGGTTCGTGTTTCAGCAATTGCGAGCCTGGAAGACGGCAACGAGCCTCGCCTGGTGATGGCGCATTCGCTCAACTCGGTGTTAGCGCGTTACTTCAGTCTTCGCCTGGTGCTCATGCTGATCGGGTTGTTCGGACTGTTGGCTGGTGCATGGGCCGCGATCCGCCTCTCGCGCGGGATTGCCCGGCCACTGCAATTGCTCGCGGAAGCAGCGCGCGCCTATGCCGGCGGTGCCGTAGCAAAGGTCAAGGTCGAAGGCGCAATCGAGGTGCGCTCTCTCGCCTCCAGCTTCAACGCGATGGTCGATGCGGTCGAAGAGCGCGAACAGCAGATCATGCACGCATCGCTCCACGATGCACTGACCGGCCTGCCCAATCGCCGTTTCTTCATCGAAAAGCTGGAGCGAGCCCTAGCCCGACAAAGCGAAAGCCAGCGCACGTTCGTAGCCTTCATCGATGTTGACGACTTCAAGGCCATAAACGACGCATTGGGTTCACCCGTTTGGAGACGAGTTGCTGCGCACCGTGGCGCAAACGCTTCAGGACTGCTACCCGAACGCCATGGTGGCGCGGTTCGGCGGTGACGATTTCGGCCTCCTGCTCGATGGACTCGAGCCGGCAACCGACTGCACTGCCCTGGCCCGCAGACTTGAAGCCGCGCTCAACCGTGAATTGACCATCGACGGACGCAGCATCGTTGTTTCCGCCAGTATCGGCATCGCCATCGGCCCGCAGGATGCGGACTGCTCGGACGCCCTCCTCAAAAGCTCCGATCTCGCGCTCGATCGCGCCAAGAACAATGGCAAGGGCGGCTATAACTTCTTCGAGCCCGAACTCGACGCCGAGGCAAGTCGTCGTCGTCATCTGGAAATCGATATGCGCCGCGCGATCCGGGATGGTGATTTCGAGCTTTACTTCCAGCCCCTGTTTTCCATGTCGGAGAACCGCATCAAGGGCTTCGAGGCTCTCATGCGCTGGCCGCACGAGGAACACGGGATGATAAGCCCGGCAACGTTCATCCCTATTGCCGAGGAATCCGGCCTGATCATGCAACTCGGCGAGTGGGCCCTGCGCGAGGCCTGCCGTCAGGCGGCGCAATGGCCTGAAGACATCAGCGTTGCAGTCAACATCTCGCCCCGTCAGCTCATGACCGACGGCCTCGTCGCGTGCATCGCACAGGCATTGGCACAAAGCAGGCTTCCGGCAGGCCGCCTCGAACTTGAAATCACCGAAAGCGTGTTCATCGGCAATGTCGACAAGACGCTGAACATCCTCCACTCGCTGCAGGCATTGGGCGTGCGCGTCGCGCTCGACGACTTCGGCACCGGATACTCATCGCTCAGCTACCTGCGCTCATTCCCCTTCAACAAGATCAAGATCGACCAAAGCTTCGTGCGTGCTCTCGAGGACGGCGGCAGCGCCCAGGCAATCGTCCGTGCGATCACCACGCTGGCAGACGCGCTCGGGATGGAGACGCTCGCGGAAGGGGTGGAGACCCAAGCCTTGATGGAGATCTTGCGCAGTGAGGGTTGCAACATGATCCAAGGCTACCTCATTGGCAGACCGATGCCGGGGAACCACGTTCAGCGCATGCTCTCAAGCGTTCAGACAACGGTTGCCCTCGGTTGAATGTAAGCGCGAAATTCCGCGCACCTGTTCGGTTGAGTGACGCGGTGTGAAGGATG
>NZ_LSIA01000021.1:0-72218 GCF_001556015.1 Novosphingobium sp. CCH12-A3
CTCCCGCAAGCGGGAGGGGTCGGGGGTGGGCATCCTGCACCCAGCTCCCCGCCCTACCCGGTCGTCAGCCCGTAAAGCACCAACGCCGCCTGGTTCTCGGCCATCCAGTCCACGTTCAGCGGCTCTGCTCCCACCGGTTCGAACACGTTGCGCCACAGTGCGGCAAAGATGATACCTCCTGCCACGCACTGTGCCGCCGTCTTCGGATCGGGGCAGGCAAACTCGCCCCGGGCAATGCCATGGGCAATCAGCCGCTCGATCGCCCCGAGGATGCATATCATTGCGGTTTCGTGGTAAAATCGGGCAAGTTCGGGGAAATTGCGGCCCTCGCCCACGATCAGGCGCGGCAGGAAGGCCATTTCCGGGCTGGCGATGCGCTTGATCGCGTTCTTCACGAAGGCGCGCAGCAATGCCGGCGCGGGCAGGCTGCCGTAGTCGCTCGGCAGCAGCGACGGCATCATTTCGGTGATGACTTCCGACACCAGCGCACGGAACAGCGCGTCCTTGCTGTCGAAGGCGAGGTAGAGCGCCGCGCGGCTGATGCCGACGCGCCTGGCCACGTCCTCCATGCGTGCGGCGGCAAAGCCCCGTTCGGCAAATTCCTCGCGCGCAGCGTCCAGAATGCGCTCGCGTCTGTCTGCTGGCGTAACTCGTGGCATGGCCGCAAAATAACTGACACGTCAGTCATGTAAAGCGGGAAAAGTCCGGTGGCAGGGTTTCCGGATGCGTTGCGTGGGGTGCAGTTATGGTGTCCAGGCCGCCCTGCCACCGAAAGGAGATTTCTCCTTGCGGAGTAAGGCCTTGATGCCATCTTTCTGCGGCTTCGTCTCAGCGTTTTCCTACGTAAGCGTTTTGTGCTATATCCGGAAAACTGGCGGTTTACCGGGGGTCCCGGCCCATCCCTCAGTGCGCCCGCGTGCCTTTGCCGAAGTTTCTCCGGACAGTGTAAACCCCGTAAACCCTTCGCCTTGCTCTTTCGGCTCTCCCGATGCATAGGCGCCCCCAAGATTCTCCAGCATTCAGGTTCCGAAAGGCCCCGCCGATGAAGGTCCGCGTCATTGTCACCCTCAAGAACGGCGTCCTCGACCCCCAAGGCCGCGCCATCCACCACGCGCTTGAAGGCCTTGGTTTCGAAGGCGTGAACGACGTGCGCGCCGGGCGGGTCATTGAACTCGACGTGGCAGACACCACTTCGGATGCAGCGCTTGACGAGATGTGCAGCAAGCTCCTCGCCAACATGGTGATCGAGAACTACCGCATCGAAAAGGCCGCCTGAGCTTAGGAACCCGCGCCATGGCTTTCACCTCCGCCGTCATCACCTTCCCCGGCTCGAACTGCGATCGCGACATGGCGGTGGCGATAGAGCAGGTCTGCGGCGGCACAGTCCATCGCGTCTGGCACGGCGATGCCGACCTGCCTGAAAATCCCGATTTCATCGCCCTGCCCGGTGGCTTCTCCTATGGCGACTACTTGCGCTCCGGCGCGATGGCGGCACGCTCACCGGTGATGCAGGCGGTAGTGCGCGCGGCTGAGCGCGGCGTGACCGTGCTCGGAGTATGCAACGGCTTCCAGGTGCTGACCGAGGCTGGTCTCCTGCCCGGCGCGCTGATGCGCAACGCCGGCATCCGCTTCGTCTGCCGCGACGTGAAGCTGACGGTCGAGAACAACCAATCGCTGTTCACCGCGGGCTATGACGCTGGCCAGCAGATCACGATCCCCGTCGCGCACCACGACGGCAACTTCTTCGCCGACGACGCGACGCTGGACCGGCTCGAAGGCGAAGGCCGCGTCGCGTTCCGTTATGCAGAGGCCGTCAACGGCTCGGCGCGCAACATCGCGGGCGTCCTCAATGATCGCGGCAACGTGCTGGGCATGATGCCGCACCCCGAGCGCATGATCGAAGCGGCGCAGGGTGGTTCGGACGGCCGCGCGCTGTTCGAAAGTGTCGTGCGCGGGCTCGTCGCCGCCTAACCTGCGGCCCGCTCCTTGAAGCGGGTCTGGCCAAACAGGGCCAGTGCGTCGGTCCGGTTCATCGGTCGGCCGAAGTAGTAGCCCTGGATCTTCTTGGCACCGAGACGGCGGATGCATTCGAGTTCGGCCTCGGTCTCGACGCCCTCGGCCGTCGTCGACATTTCCAGCGCGTCGGCCATGGCCACGACGGCGCGGACAATGGCAATGCTCTCCGGATTGTCCTTGGCCGCGCCCTGCACGAAGCTGCGATCGACCTTGATCGTCGAGAAGCGCATCTTCCTGAGGTAGCCCAGCGACGAGTAGCCGGTGCCGAAATCGTCGAGCGCGACGCCGCAGCCGATGCCCATGAGGTTCTCGAGCGTCATCTGCGCGGTGGTGCCATCGCGCACGAAGATGCTCTCGGTCACCTCGATCTCGAGCCGGTGCGGCGAAAGGCCGGTCGATGCGAGCGCGCCGACGACGGTTTCGGCAAAATAGGGATCGAGCAACTGTTCGCCGGACACATTGACCGCGATCTTGACATGCTCGGGCCAGTTCCTCGCCTCGGCACAGGCAGTACGCAGGACCCAATCACCGATCGGAACGATCAGGCGAGTGTCCTCGGCCAGCGGAATGAACTTGGCCGGGCTGACGAAGCCGTGCTCGGTGCTGTTCCACCGGATCAACGCCTCGAAGCTCAGCACCTGCTCGGTCGTCGCATCGACGACAGGCTGGTACATCAGCGAGAACTCGTTGCGCTCAAGCGCGTGGCGCAGCGAGAATTCGAGCTTGCGGCGTTCCTCGGCGTGGGCGTGCAGCGAAGGCTCGTAAGTACAGTGCCGCCCACCGCCCTCATCTTTGGCGCGGTAGAGCGCAAGGTCGGCGTTACGCAGCAGGGTCTCGACCGTCGAACCATCACGCGGCCCGATCGCCGAGCCGACGCTGGCACCGACATAGAGCATGTGGTGATCGATCTCGTAGGGCTGCGAGAGCGTGGAGATGATTGCCACGCTGAGATCGGTGACGCGCGCCTCGTCGGCCGCATCGCGGATGACGACAGCGAACTCGTCGCCCCCCAGACGTCCGCAGACCTCGCCTTCCTGCATGATCAGCTTGAGCCGATCCGAGACGAGGGCAAGAAGCTGGTCACCGACGAGGTGGCCGAGCGTATCATTGATCGCCTTGAAGCGGTCTAGGTCAATCATCAGGAAAGCGCAGCGCGTGCGCCACTTCTCGGCATAGCCCATCGCCTCGCCGAGGGCCTCGGTCAGCATCAGGCGGTTGGGCAGGCCGGTCAGCGTATCGTAGCGCGCAAGGTAGGCGATCTTCTCGGCGCTTTCGCGCTGCTCGGTCACGTCCGACCCGACGCCCCGGAAGCCGACGAAAGTGCCGTTTTCATCGAACTTGGGCGAGGCCGACAGCTCCCACCAGCGATAGCCGCCATGGAGCGGCACGCGCACAAGCAGGTTGGAGAAGCTTTCGCGGCGCTTGAGGCGCTCGGCCAGATCGTGGAGGCTGGAATGGAAGTGGCCGGAATCCCAGGCTGGCCCTGCGACAAGCTGGATCAACGGCTTGCCGTCGACATCCTCGGGGTCCTCGCCCAGCGCAAAGGCAAAACGCGGGCTGACCGAGCGGACCCGGCGGTTGGCATCGACCTGCCAGAGCCAGTCGGCGTCTCCTTCCTCGAATTCGCGCAGCAGCAGCGACACGACTTCGGCCTTTTCCGCCATGCCTGCTTCGGCGACCCGCGCGCCAAGGAAAGTGCGCGCGGCCTCGACCCCGCCGACGCTGACGATCAGCACAAAAGCGACCGCAACCGCTGCCGCGATGTATTCCCCCCAGAACAGGAATGCAGCTATGCCCGACAGACCGACAATCCCGCCGAACATCACTGTCGCCATCGGCATGGCGGCAAATGTCACGGCCATGCCGGTCATCAGCATGGCAAGGACTGTCCACAGCGTCATGCGCTGCGCCTGATCTCCGAACGGGGAGAAGGCCAGCATGGGGATGGCCCAGATCAATGCAACGAACAACGAGCTGATAGTCTGCCGGTGCATCTCCTGACGGCTTACCCGCCGCCGGTCCGCATCGATAAGTGTGCGATCGAACCTTGCGCCGGAGATAAGGACGCCAACCAGCAGCGCCATCCAACCAACCAGAAACGCGACGTGGACTTCGCCAGCATAGGTCTGCAGAACGAGTAGGGCCGCCATTGCGTGAGCGACAAGCCGGGCGAACGTCAACTTCGCGAGGCTGGAGTACTGCAAGCCGCGCAACCTGCCCCAATCGCCTTCGACCGGATCACGCAATCCGATCACGGCAAGGATCGGCAGCTTCACCGGTAAAGCATCGGGTTCGGGCGCGTTGGGGTTCGTCACGATGGTTGAATTACAAGGAATTCATTATCCAATCGTAAGCAGCGGTAAACTTTGGCGTGCCACCAACCCCGCAAAAAAGGCCCGCCGCGCCTGGCATGAGGCGCGACGGGCCGGACTTTCCTCCCCAGGAAAGGTCCTGTCAGGCAGCGAAGAGTGTTAACGTCGTGAAGTGTTAACGACCGAGGGCGCTGCCAAGCCGGTGGTAAAGGTTCGAGAACTTGACCGATTCGGGCTGGTCCTCGATTGCCTTCAGGTAGTGCAGTACGGCTTCGCGGATCAGCTTGAAGTCCTCGGTCGAGAGGACCGCGCGGGCACGTGCAGGTTCAGCCATGGTGGGTCTCCTTCTTGGATCTTCGAGGCTTGATTGCCGCGAGGATTTGCTTGGGTGGGAGGGGGAGCCCCTCCCCAACCCCTCCCTTGCAGGGGAGGGGCTTTCTGCAATTCGCAGGTTACGCTGCGAACTGGTTCATCGTGTTATGGGCGCCGCCAGCCTTCAGCGCTGCTTCACCGGCGAAGTATTCCTTGTGGTCGTCACCAATGTCGGAGCCGGCCATGTTCTGGTGCTTCACGCAGGCGATCCCCTGGCGAATTTCCTCGCGCTGGACCTGCTTGACGTAGCCGAGCATGCCCTCTTCGCCGAAGTAGCGCTTGGCGAGGTTGTCAGTGCTGAGCGCAGCCGTGTGATAGGTCGGCAGCGTGATCAGGTGGTGGAAGATGCCCGCCTGCGCCGCAGCGTCGCGCTGGAAGGTACGGATGCGCTCGTCAGCTTCGATCCCAAGCTCGGTGCCGTCATAGTCAACGCTCATCAGCTTGGCGCGATCGTAGGCCGAGACGTCCTTGCCCGCTTCGACCATGGCATCATAGACCTGCTGGCGGAAGTTCAGCGTCCAGTTGAACGACGGGCTGTTGTTGTACACCAGCTTGGCGTTCGGGATCACTTCGCGGATGCGGCTGACCATGCCACCGATCTGGCCGATGTGCGGCTTTTCGGTTTCGATCCACAGCAGGTCCGCGCCGTTCTGAAGCGAAGTGATGCAATCGAGCACGCAGCGGTCCTCGCCGGTTCCGCTGCGGAACTGGTAGAGGTTCGAAGGCAGGCGCTTCGGCCGCATCAGTTTGCCATCGCGGGCGATCAGCACATCACCATGGCCGAGGTTCGCGGCATCGACTTCGTCGCAATCGAGGAAGCTGTTGTACTGGTCGCCGAGGTCGCCCGGCTCCTTCACGTAGGCGATCTGCTTGGTCAGGCCGGCGCCCAGCGAGTCGGTGCGGGCAACGATCACGCCATCATCGACGCCGAGTTCCATGAAGGCGTAGCGGACCGCGCGGATCTTCGCGAGGAAGTCCTCGTGCGGAACGGTGACCTTGCCATCCTGGTGGCCGCACTGCTTTTCGTCCGAGACCTGGTTCTCGATCTGGATGCAGCAGGCGCCTGCTTCGATGAACTTCTTGGCGAGCAGGTAGGTCGCCTCCGCATTGCCGAAGCCCGCGTCGATGTCGGCGATGATCGGAACCACGTGGGTTTCGAATTCGTCGATCTTGTGCAGCAGGCGGTGGGTATTGACCGCGTCGCCCGCCTTCTTGGCAGCATCGAGATCGCGGAACAGCATGCCGAGCTCGCGAGCGTCAGCCTGCTTGAGGAAGGTGTAGAGTTCCTCGATCAGCGCCGGAACGCTGGTCTTCTCGTGCATCGACTGGTCGGGCAGCGGGCCGAACTCGCTGCGCAGCGCGGCGACCATCCAGCCCGAGAGGTAGAGGTAGCGGCCCTTGGTGGTGCCGAAGTGCTTCTTGATGGAGATCATCTTCTGCTGGCCGATGAAACCGTGCCAGCAGCCGAGCGACTGCGTGTAGTTCGCCGGATCAGCGTCGTAGGCTTCCATATCGCGGCGCATGATCTTCGCGGTGTAGCGGGCGATGTCGAGGCCGGTGTGGAAGCGGTTCTGCAGGCGCATGCGGGCCACGCTCTCGGGCTCGATGCCATCCCAGGTCTGGGCGAAAGGCGCGATGGCCTTGCCTGCTTCGACGATCTTGCTGTGGTAGGTCATGTCCCGTGTTCCCTCACGTGGTGTGCGTCTGTGTGAGATCGGGGTAACGCTCGAATCGCTGATACGGAACGGCGCGCGGAGTGATGTTGTCAAACTTTACAGGATATGCTTGTAAAGTTGTGCAGGAACGACAAGAGGCGTGTGAAGTGTCGACAAGACCGTTGTACCTTGGACCTCGGCTCAAGCGCATCCGTCGCGAACTGGGGCTGACGCAGCAGGCGATGGCGGACGAGCTGGGTATTTCGCCCAGCTACATCGCGCTGATTGAGCGCAACCAGCGCCCGCTGACGGCAGACCTGCTGCTGCGGCTGGCACGGGCCTACAAGCTGGACATGGCGGACCTCGCCAGTGATGAGCGCGACGATTACGCGCGGCGGCTGACCGATGCGCTGCGCGATCCGATCTTCAACGACATCGACCTGCCGGCACTGGAAGTGTCGGACGTGGCGGCAAGCTTTCCGGGGGTGACCGAGGCCCTGCTGCGGCTTTACGGCGCGTGGCAGCGCGAGCAGCAGGCCCTGGCCGAGCAGCGCAGTGCTGTTCCAGGCACCGGGGCGAGCGATCCGGTGGGCGAGGCACGCCGCTTTGTGGCAGCGCGGCGCAACTATTTTCCGCCGATCGATTCGAAGGCGGAGGAACTTTCGGACGAAATCGCGAAGGCGGGCGGCGCAGCGGAATGGCTGCGGCTGCGCGGAGTGCGGGTGCGCTTTCTCCCGCCAGACGTGATGATGGATGCGGTGCGCAGATATGACCGGCACAACGAGCAATTGCTAATTGATGACACGCTGTCGCCTTCTGGCCGCGCCTGGCAACTGATGCAGCACATTGCCTACACCGCGCTGCGGGGTGAGATCGCGGGCGTGATTCGGGGGGAAAGCTTTGCCAGCGAGACGGCGGCGCAATTGGTGCGGCGGGCGCTGGCAGGATATGCGGCGGCGGCGCTGGTGATGCCCTATGACCGGTTTGCAAGGGCAGTGGATGCCCGCAGGTACGACATCGAAGCGCTGTCCGGGCAGTTCGGCGCGAGTTTCGAGCAGGTGGCGCACCGGCTGACCACGCTCAACCGGCCAGGGCAGGAGCGCGTGCCGTTCTTCTTCATCCGCGTCGATACGGCGGGCAATGTGTCGAAACGGCTGGACGGCGCGGGCTTTCCCTTTGCCGCGCATGGCGGCGGATGTCCGCTGTGGAGCGTGCACGAATGCTTCCGCACCCCGGGCGAGATCGTGACGCAGTGGGTGGAGCTGCCGGACGGGCAGCGCTTTTTCTCGCTGGCGCGGACGGTGACTTCGGGCGGTGGCGGGTTCGGTCGGGCGCGATGGACGCGCGCGATCGCGCTGGCCTGTGCGGCCGAGCACGCACCGCGACTGGTCTATGCGGCGGGGGCCGACCCAAAGGCTGTGGAAGCAACGCCGATCGGGGTGACCTGCCGGCTGTGCCACCGCGCGCAATGCACGGCGCGGGCCGAGCCGCCGATCGGGCGCGAGATCCTGCCCGACGACTACCGGCGCGGGGCCGAGCCCTTCAGCTTTGCGGAGAGTTGAGCCAGTAGCGGATGACCATGGCGACAGCGCCGAGCGCAGCCACGCTCCCCAGCCAGATCGCCGCCATCCAGCCCAGACGCTGCCACAGGGGCTTTGCCTCGGCCTGCTCCGCACCATCGAGGCGGGGGTCAATGATAGCCATGTTCGCCCACCTTGCCCCGGAAGACCCAGTAGGCCCAGCCCGTATAGGCGAGGATCAGCGGCATGATCAGGCCGACGCCGATGAGCATGAAGACCTGTGAGCGTTCCGGCGCGGCGGCGTCCCAGATCGAAATGCTCTGTGGCACGACCCATGGCCACATCGAGACGCCCAGCCCGATCATGCCGAGCAGGAACAGGCCGAGCGCGTAGAGGAACGGACGCACGGCGTGGCGCTGTTGGAGCGAGCGCAGGAGCGAGATGGCGAGTGCTGCCGTCGCCAGCGGAACCGGTGTAAGCCAGAAGACCATCGGTTCGGTGAACCAGCGCTGGAAGTACTGTCCCGCAAGGAACGGCGTGGCGAGGCTGACAGCTGCCATGAGCGCCAGCGTGGCCCATGCGGCGCGGCGGGCGAAGGCGAAGGCCTTGTCCTCGGCGCGGCCCTCGACCTTGATCGCCAGCCAGCAGGCGCCGAGCAGCGCATAGCCCGCGACGACGCCCGCACCGGTCAGGAGCGAATAGGGTGACAGCCAGTCGAGCCAGCCCCCGGCATAGGCCCTCCCCTCAACGTGGATGCCCTGCAGCAGCGCGCCGAGAGTGATGCCTTGTGCGAGGGCCGCGACAAGCGAGCCGGCGAAGAAGGCCCGGTCCCAGAACGCGCGGTGGCGGGGATCGCGCCAGCGGAACTCGAAAGCGACGCCGCGGAAGACGAGGCCGAGGAGCATGGCGATGATCAACGGGTAGGTCGCCGGCAGGATGATCGCATAGGCCAGCGGGAAGGCGGCGAGCAGCCCTCCTCCGCCCAGCACCAGCCAGGTCTCGTTGCCGTCCCACACCGGGGCGATGGCATTCATCGCCTGATCGCGCTCGGCGCCTTCGTCAAACCACGGGAAGAGGATGCCGATGCCGAGGTCGAAACCGTCCATCACGACATACATCAGCACGGCGAAGGCGATGATCAGGGCCCAGATGACAGTGAGGTCGATCATTGCACTTCCTCCTGCTGCTGGGCGGGCGTGATGCCGGCAGAGCGGATCGGGGCGCGCTCTTCCTGTTCCGGGCCCGGCTCGTGCGGATGTGGCGCGTCCTTCATGAGATGCAGGATGTACCACGTGCCGATGCCGAAGACCGCGAAGTAGACGACGACGAAGGCGGCGAGCGAGGTGGCGACGGCAGGCGCGGCGATCGGGCTGACCGAATCTGCGGTGCGCAGCAGGCCGTAGACTGTCCAGGGCTGGCGGCCGACCTCGGTCGTCACCCAACCGGCGATCACCGCGATGAAGCCCGAGGGCCCCATCAGCACGGCAAGGCGGTGGAGCAGCGGCCAGTCGTACAACTTCTTGCGCGTGCGGGCGAGCAGGCTCCACAGGCCGAGGCCGAGCATGAGAAAACCGAGGCCGACCATGATGCGGAATGACCAGAAAACGATCCACACCGGCGGCCGGTTGTGCGGCGCGATGGTGTCCAGTCCCGCGAGGGGGGCGTCGGGATCATGCTTCAGGACAAGGCTCGAGGCCTTGGGGATGCCGATGGCGTAATCGAGCTTCTGGTCCTTGTCGTTTGGAATGCCGAACAGGTAGAGCGGTGCGCCTTCAGGGTGGGACTGGTAGTGCCCTTCCATGGCCATGACCTTGGCGGGCTGGTGCTCGAGCGTGTTGAGGCCATGCATGTCGCCGACGAAGATCTGCACCGGCGCGACGATTGCGGCCATCCACATCGCCATCGAGAACATCTTGCGGGCGTGAAGGTTCGCGCGGTCACGCAGCAGGTGCCATGCCCCCACCGCGCCGACGACGAAGGCCGTGGTCAGGTATGCAGCAATCACGGTGTGGACGAGGCGATAGGGGAAGCTGGGGTTGAAGATGATCGCCGCCCAGCTTGGACCGGGCAGGAACTCCCCGTTCGGTCCCATCTCGAAGCCGGTGGGGGTCTGCATCCAGGAATTGACCGAGAGAATCCAGAACGCCGAAATGAAGGTGCCGATGGCCACCATCAGCGTGGCGGCGAAGTGCAGTCCCCTGCCTACCCGGTTCATGCCGAACAGCATCACGCCAAGGAAGCCAGCCTCGAGGAAGAAGGCGGTGAGAACCTCGTAGGCCATGAGGGGCCCGATCACGCCGCCGACCTTGTCGGAAAAGACCGACCAGTTGGTGCCGAACTGGTAGGACATGACCAGACCCGAGACCACGCCCATCGCGAAGGCGACGGAGAAGATCTTCAGCCAGTAGCGGAACAGGTCGAGATAAAGCTGCTTGCCGGTCTTCAGCCAGAGTGCCTCAAGCACGGCGAGATAGCTGGCGAGGCCGATCGAAAAGGCCGGGAAAATGAAGTGGAAGCTCACCGTGAAGGCGAACTGCATCCGCGCCAGAACCAGCGCGGCCGTTTGGCTGTCCATACCTGCGAACACGTTTATCTCCCCTGCACGGGATCGGGCGTCTTCTCGTGGCGCCTCAATCACTTCCTAGCCATATATGAGCATGAGCTAAAGTGATATTCCCGAAGCAGCGCTTGCAGTTTCTGCATCCTGCAAACCGCTGTGCAAGCGCGCCGTTCCTCCAAACTTGCAGCATGTGGCCTTGGGGGCTATCGGCGCGCATCCCGCCCGCCTTCGCAGGGCCGAAGAAAGCACCGCCGTTGTCCAAGATCATCCCGCTTGCCGATGTCGATCCCGCGCTGGTCGAGCAGTTGCTCGATGCTGCGTTCGAGCCGACGCGGCACCAGCGAACCGCCTACAAGGTGCGCGAGGGCATGGAATGGCTGCCAAACCTGTCGTTCGCCGCGCTCGACGACGAGGACATGCTGGCGGGCACGATCCAGTGCTGGCCGGTGGCGCTGACCGATGACAGTGGCCGCATGCATCCGATGATCATGGTCGGCCCGGTGGCGGTCATGCCGCATCTTCAGGGCGAAGGTTTCGGCAAGGCGCTGATGACGGCGGCGCTTACCGCGATCGATCCGCGCGCGCCGCTGCCGCAAGTGCTGATCGGCGATCCCGAGTATTACGAGCGCTTCTTCGGCTTCAGCAACGCCCAGACTGGCGGATGGCGCCTGCCGGGGCCGTACGAGCAGCATCGCCTGCTGTGCCGCACCGCCAATCCTGCCGTCCTGCCGCAAGAGGGCATGTTGGGGCCTTGGCGGCGCTGATCCGATCTGGCATCGGCAAACGGTGCCTTACACTCCCCCGCCCGAACTCGCATCCTTGAGCCTTGCCGAACTTGCCGCGCAGGTTGCTGCGCGCAAGCTGCCGCCCATCGACCAGTGGAGCCCGCAGGAGATCGGAGACAGCGAAATGCGCATCGCCGCAGATGGCCGCTGGTTCCATCAGGGTGGCGAAATCCGGCGTCCAGCAATGGTGCGCGCGTTTTCCTCGCTGTTGACGCGCGACGAGCAGGGCCAGCACTGGCTGGTAACGCCGTTCCAGAAGCTGGCGATCGCTGTGGAGGACGCCGCCTTCCTGGCGACTGACATGCAGGCCAAGCTGGACCCCGAGGGGCGCACGGCATTGGCTTTCCGGCTCAATAGCGACGATCTGGTGGTCTGCGGGCCGGACCATCCGCTGCGGGTTTCGGGCACGGCTGAGATCCCGGCCTTTTACCTCGCCGTCCGAAACGGAACAGAGGCCCGGCTCAACCGCAGCACCTACGGACAGCTCATCGATCATGCCCTGTCGCTGGGCAGCGCTGACCTTGCCGTGGAAAGTCTTGGCCACCGCTTCGTGCTGGTGCCCGGCACATGAATTTGCTGACAAGGCTTACGGACCTGTATGCCGAAGGACACCGGGAGCCTGCCAAGGAGCTCTACGAAGACTGGCGCCCACTGCCCGAGCACGGTTTGCGCCCTGCCGCTGTACTGATTGCGGTGACCGAGCGACAGAACCATCCGGATGGCCCCGGGGTTCTCCTGATCCACCGGCCTTCGCACATGCGCGCGCATCCGGGACAAGCCGCTTTTCCGGGCGGCAAGCTCGATCCCGGCGAGACCCCGGTCGAGGCAGCCCTGCGCGAAGCCAACGAGGAATTGGGCATCCGGCCGGAAGACGTGTCCGTGATCGGCGAAACCGACCGGTTCCGCACGGGCACGGGTTATGACATCACGCCCGTGCTGGCGCTGGTGCCGCCGGATCTGCCGCTTCAACCCAATCCAGCGGAAGTGGCGAGCTGGTTCGAGCCCCCTTTGGGCTTCCTGCTCGACCCGATGCGGCATGTCTGGCAAGCGGCGGAATGGAACGGGCGCAAGGGGCGCTTCATCGAGATCCTTTGGAACGAGCATCGCATATGGGGCGTGACGGCGGCGATCATTTCCAACCTGGCCAAGCGGATCAGCTGGCATGACTGAGCGCCTGCCCGCCGCTGCGTGGACAAGACGCGAGGACCTCGCCGCCCTTGTAACCGCGCTCGATCCGCATGCCGAGGGCAACTGCCGGTGGGTGGGCGGCGTGGTGCGCGACACGATTCTCGGCCATGCCCCGAAAGACGTAGACATGGCCACGACGCTGCTGCCAGAGGAAACCGCCGCCCGGCTGGGCCAGGCGGGGATCAAGGCCGTGCCGACGGGCATTGCCCATGGCACGATCACTGCGGTTCTCGACGGTGGCACGGTCGAGATCACCACGCTGCGTCGCGACGTTTCCACCGATGGCCGCCATGCGACGGTGGCATTTTCCACCGACTGGCGCGACGATGCAGCCCGCCGGGATTTCACGATCAACGCGCTTTACGCCGATCCGCGCAGCCTGGAACTGTTCGACTATCACGGCGGCCTTGCGGATCTGGCCAATCGGCAGGTGCGTTTCATTGGCGATGCCCGCGAGCGCATCCGCGAAGATTACCTGCGCATCCTGCGTTACTTCCGCTTTCAGGCCCGCTTTGGCTCCATTCCCGCAGACAAGGCTTCAGAGGAAGCCGTTTCCGAGCTTGCCGCGGGATTGAAAGGGCTTTCTCGCGAACGTGTCGGCTGGGAGCTGATGAACCTGCTGGGCCTGCCAGATCCCGCGCCGACCGTCCGTCGCATGGCCGAACTCGGCGTTCTGGCCCATGTCCTGCCAGAGGCAACCGAGGCTGGCCTGGCATTGCTGGATACCCTTATCGACAACGAGCAGGCTGCCGGAGCGCAGGCCGTGGCACTGCGTCGTCTTGCCGCGCTCCTGCCTGCGGACCCGGCTCTGGCCGAACAGGTTGCCGCTCGACTGCGCCTTTCGATCGCCCAGCGCAAGCGGCTTGCCATTGCTGCGGCCCGCCATGGGGAAGAGACCGACGCGCGTGCCCTTGCCTACCGCGTGGGTATCGAGGAAGCGCGTGACCGGCTGCTGCTGGCAGGTCAGGCAACGGCTCCGCTGGAGGGGTGGAACGTGCCCCAGCTGCCGATCAAGGGCGGAGACATTGTTGCCCGCGGCATAAAGGCTGGCCCGGAGGTTGCGCGCATTCTTCGTCAGGTGGAAGCGCGGTGGATCAAAGCGCAGTTTCCGGACGCCGGGCAAGTCTTCGCAATGCTCGATGAAATCGTGGCGCATACCAGCGCACAAGGCGGTTGAAGGTCTGAGCCGCGCTGACGACACCGGGCATCGGCTTGGCCCGCGCGAAATGCTTGCGGCGATCGGCGGCAATCCTTGCCCGCGCGTCCCGCCCGATGACAAGCTTGCGCGCATCCGGCACGAAGTTGGTGGAGTCCTGCCAGAAGGCGCGACAGGCGGTTGCGTAGAGCATGGGCCGTGGCTCGGCGCTGTTGTTGGGCTGTCCGCGATGCCGGACCCGGTAATCCCAGATCATGCAATTGCCGCGCAGCACGGAATTCCACACCGAACCATCTGCAGTATCCGGTGATTGCAAGAAACGGTGCGTGCCCGGCAGGAATTCGGTCGAGCCGTTGACTTCGTCTACATCGACGAGCGGGATGGAAATCGTCAGCGCAAATGGCGGCAGCATCGCTGCAATTGCCTTGTCCTCGAACAGGTGCGGACTGTCAGAGTGCAGCTTCTGCATCGTGGACCCCGGAAAGGAGCTGATGACACCGAAGGATTCGTAGACCCAGTTGTTGCCCAGGGCACTGTCCAGCAAGGCAAGCAGCGCCGGGTTTTGCAGAAGGTCGATGCAGCCCGCCATCCTGCCGGCGATCGGGACAAGGCCGTTGATCCGCTTCGTGCCAACCACCCAGATGTCCTCCGGGAGCGGAGCGCCCGTGTCGAACGCGCCGGGAATGGATTGGCGCAGGGCCAGGGCCAGTTCGTCAATCCGCTGCGCAGGCCAAAGCCCTTCGAGGGCGACCACCCCGTCTCTTAACAACGCCTCGGCAGCCTCATCCGCGGCCTCTCCGCCGAAACGCGAGATGCCTGCGGTCATGTCAGCCCTTCCACTCGCGACGTTCTTCGGCAGCACGAAGCACCTCGTAGGACACCTGCAGCTTCTGGAACTGCTCTGCCGCGGCCTTGTCGCCGGGCCGCACATCGGGGTGGACTTCCTTGGCCCTGGAGCGCCAGGCCTTCTTCACCGCGTCGAAATCGGCATCCGGATCGAGGCCAAGGGTTTCGAGGGCGCGCAGTTCGTCCCGGCTGCGCGTGCCATCGCCAGAACCGCCCCATTCGGCCCATGCAGCCTGGCGAAAACCAGAGGCTTCGCCACGCTCTTCGGCTTCGCGACGTTCGGCCTCTTCCTTGTCCAGCCCTTCGAAGTAGTTCCAGCCCTGATTGTATTCCGCCGCGTGCTGCTGACAGAAATACCAGCGTTCGGGGTTGTTGGGGGACTTGGGCGCCGGGCAATCGCCCTTCTGGTCGCATCCCGCACGGTCGCACAGCCGCACTGGCGCAGCCTCGAAGGCGCTGCCGTAGCCACGCCAGCGCGGGAAGCCCCAGTCAGACGATCGTGTATTGCGTGCCATGCCTCAATCCCAAGCCAAACCCGCAGGAAAGGTCAAGATGGGTGTGGTGCCGGCAATGCGAAAGGCCCGAACCTGGCGGGGTTCGGGCCTTGCCTGCATTGTCGGGTGATCAGTTGACCGTGACGGTGACCGCGCGGCGGTTGCGCGCCCACGAATCCTCGTCCGAACCAAGCGCCAGCGGGCGTTCCTTGCCATAGCTGACAACCGTGATTCGCGATGGATCTACGCCGAGGCTGACCAGGTAGTTCTTGGCCGCATTGGCGCGGCGTTCACCCAGAGCAATGTTGTAGTCGCGCGTGCCGCGCTCGTCGCAGTGGCCTTCGATGGTGATGGCCTTGGCCGGATAGCGGGCCAGCCACGAGGCTTGGCTTTGCAGGATGCCCTGGTCGGATGCGTCGATGTT
Organism: Novosphingobium sp. CCH12-A3; assembly: GCF_001556015.1. Classification (NCBI taxonomy): domain Bacteria; kingdom Pseudomonadati; phylum Pseudomonadota; class Alphaproteobacteria; order Sphingomonadales; family Sphingomonadaceae; genus Novosphingobium; species Novosphingobium sp. CCH12-A3. The sequence goes on from NZ_LSIA01000021.1 coordinate 15,329, forward strand.
GTAGCGGTCCGTATCGAAGTTCACGGTGTCGGAAATGACCGAAGCCACGAAATCGGCCTGGCTGCCAGGAACAGGCCCGGACGGCTGCGTCGTCTGCGGGGTCGTCTGCGTTGTCGTGGTGGCACCGGGCTCAGGCGGAAGCTGCTTGGGCTTCGATGCGCAGGCACCGAGGCCAAGCGTGAGAGCAGCAAGGCCGGCAATCAGGATCGGACGGGTCATGGGCATTCTCCTTGGGAGAGAGGGGGAGAGATGGCGACGCAAGGTGCAGTTTCAGCGATGAATTGACAAGGGCGCAAATCGCCCTTGCCAAGGCAGGGTCAGGGCAGAACCGGCCCCCATGCAGGGTCTGAACCATCAACCGGCGTGTTGAGTTTCCGTTCATTTCGACCAGTCAGGTCGACTTGCCAGATGCCGGTCTTGCCGCTGCCGCGCTCGGTGCGGAAGAATTGCACGATACGGCCGTTGGGCGACCACGTCGGGGCTTCATCCTGCCACGAATCCGTGAGGAACCGCATGCCCTTGCCGTACGGGTCGGTCACAGCGATACGGAAGTTGCCGCCGATGTGGGTAAAGGCGATCTGGTCTCCACGTGGCGACCATTCCGGCGTGGCGGCGCGACCTCCGAAGAAGCTGATGCGCTTCTGGTTCGAGCCGTCCGCGTCCATCACGTAAAGCTGCTGGCTGCCCGAACGGTCGCTTTCGAAGACGATCTTGCTGCCATCGGGCGAGTACGAGCCGCCGACGTCGATGCCGGGGCTGTCGGTGAGACGTGTCGACTGGCCGCCAGTGGCGGGCACGCGATAGATGTCTGTGTTGCCGGCGATGGCCATCGAATAGAGGATCCACTTGCCATCGGGCGACCAGCGTGGGGCGAAAGTGGGATTGGTGCTTGAGGTTACCAGCGTCTGCTGGCCGGTACCGACGTTGTAGACGTAGATGCGCGGCGCACCGTTCAGGTAGCTCAGGTAGACGATTCGGCTGTAATCAGGGGAATAGCGCGGGGTAAGAGCTGTCGCCTGCCCGTTGGTGATGAAGCGATGGTTGGCGCCATCGGAATCCATGATCGCAAGTTGCTTGCGGCGACGGTCCTTGGGGCCGGTCTCGGCAATGTAGGCAATCTTGCTGTCGAAGAACGGGCTTTCGCCGGAGAGGCGCGAATAGACCATGTCGGCGCACTTGTGCGCGGCGCGCCGCCATTCCTCAGGCTTGACGACATAGCCCTGCCGCGCGAGTTCGGACCCGAGCGCAACGTCATAGAGATAGCAGCCGACTGTGAGGCGGCCATCTTCGTTCGCCTTGACGAAGCCTTGTACCAGCATTTCAGCCGAACGCCCGCGCCAGGTGTCGAACGTCGGCGCAGCGACTTGCGGGAAGGCGACTTCGGGAAGCTGATCGGGACCGACCGGCTTGAACAGACCGTTGTTGCGCAGGTCGTTGTAGACGACGCGCGCGACATTGCGGCCGAGCGCTTCGGTGTTGCCGCCTTCGGCTGCGGTGGCGACCGAGGCGTTGGTGGGAAAGGACGGGATGGCAATGCCAAGGTCCTGCCATTCGTTCTCATCGGAGACAGAGCCGGTCAGCCCTTCGTCGGCAGAGGCCTGCGCCGCAGTGGAGGAAGGAAGCGCAGTCTGCTGTGCAGCGACGAGCGCAGGCACCGAGACAAGCCCTGCGGCAACAACAAGGAAACGCATCTTCATTGGGACAACTTCCTGTCAAAGCGGAAGGCGGCAACGCGCTTCCAGCCGGAATAGTAGGTATCTGGCAGATCGAACGGAGCGGCCAATTGCACAGCGCGAATCGCCTGCTCGGCATGCCGTTTGGCTTGCGCCTCGTTGGCGGGGGTAATGCCCTGCTGATCGACGACGCGAGGGCGACCGGCGAGGCTGCCATCCGGGTTGAGGTCCCAAGCCAGGATAGTCACCAGCTTGTCGGCGTCGACGCCCTGGGGCGCCGCCCAGTGCGGCTTGATCTGGCGCGAAATCGCGCCCGCCAGCGACGACCTGACCTCGGGTCCTATCGTTGCTGCAGGGGCCGCCTTTGCTGTTCCCGGCTTGGTCGAGCCGGGAATGCCTTTCAGAAAGTCCGAGCCGATTCGCGAACCGCCCGTGGGAGCATCCGGCCTGCGGCGGGGGCTGGTATCACCGGAACCGGACTTTGGCGTAGTGGCCTTCGCCGGTGCAGGCTTCGCCGCCGGTTTCGCTGGCGCAGGCTTGGCCGGAGCCGGCTTTGCAGGAGCGGGCCTTGGCGGCGCCGGTTTGGGCGGTGCAGGCTTTGGTTGCGGCTGCGGCTTGGGCGCGGGCTTGGGCGGCGCGGGCACCGGCTTGGGCTGCGGTTGCGGCGGCGGTGGAACGGGTCTGGGCGGCTCAGGCAGCGGCTGCGGTTGCGCAACCGGCTCAGGCGCGGGCTCGCCTAGTTCGGGCGCAACGTCAGGCGCCGCCTCGGCCATGGGGTCGGGCGAGGTCGACTGATTGGCAATCTCTTCGGAGAACGTCACTTCCATGCGCTGCGGCGGTGGCTTCACCGTCTTGCCCGGTGGGGAAAGCATGAGGAAGCCGAGCAGGCCCGCGTGAGCCAGCGCGGCAATGGCCAGCCCTGCGCCTTCCTGCTTCGAGAGTCCTCCTGCGGTAGGATCGCGCATCGCTTAAGACCTATTGCGGTGCGGATGAACTGTTGGTGACCAGCGAGATCGACTTGAAGCCCGCAGCGTTCAGCTCTCCCATCACGGCAGCGACGCGGCCCCAATCGAGCACGCGATCTGCGCGCAAGGTCACCAGCGGGGGCTTCGGCCCCTTCTGCAGCCCGGCAAGGCGATCGGTCAGCTCGCCGGGGGCAAGCTGCTGATCATCGAGGAAGACGTTGCCCTGAGCATCGATGGTGACAGTGATCTGGTCCTGCTGCTGGTCGAGCGGGTCAGCCTTGCTGTCGGGCAGATCGACCGGCACGCCAGCGGCCAGCATCGGCGCGGTGACCATGAAGATGATCAGCAGCACGAGCATGACGTCCACCAGCGGGGTGACGTTGATCTCGCTCATCGCGGCACGACCGCCACGACCCCTGCGACCTCTGCCGCCTCCGCCGCCGGAACCCATGGACATCGCCATGACTCAGGCCTCCAGTTCGCGGCTGAGCGAGGCGTGGAAGCGGTCGGCGAAGCGATAGAGGCGGGTCTCGAAGCGGTTCACGCGATGCGAAAAGCGGTTGTAGGCGATGACGGCGGGAATGGCTGCGAACAGACCGATGGCGGTGGCGAACAGCGCCTCGGAGATGCCGGGCGCGACGACGGCAAGCGAAGAGTTCTGCTGCGCACCGATGTTGAAGAAGCTGTCCATGATGCCCCAGACAGTACCGAAGAGGCCGACAAATGGGGCCACCGAGCCGACGGTCGCGAGGAAATTGAGGCGGCTGGCAAGCACGTCTGTTTCTGTAACGACTGCGCCATCGAGCGCCGTGGTCAAACGCTGGCGCGTGCCTTCGCGATCGATGGCCTTGCCCGAGGTGGAGCGGCGCCATTCGACGAGCGCTGCATTGACAACCCGCGCCGAAGGCAGATCGCGGCCCTTGTTGTCCTTCTGGAACTGGTCGATGTCGCGTGCCTCCCAGAATTCGCGCTCGTACTTGTCACAGCCCTTCTGGACGCTGCCCATCTTCAGCGAAAAACCGATGATGATCGTCCACGTCCAGATGCTGGCGAGCACGAGCCCGACCATGACACCCTGGACGACATAGTCTGCATCGAGGAACAGCTGCACGGGGTTGAGCGAAGTCGGCGCGAAGGCAACGCCATTAGCGAGCATCGGGAGAATCATGCGGTATCCTGTCCTTCGGGAGCAGTTGTGATTGTCTGGAAAGCGGCCATCCATTCGCGCGGCTGGCGGCGGGGGCGACCATTCGGCGCGACGAAGGCAACGCGCACCCTCGCCTCGCACAGAAGCGTCCCGTCCCTGAACGCACGCTGCACGATTCGGCAGGTGGCTGGGGAAAGTTCGGCGACGTGGCTGTGGACCATGACCTCATCATCAAGCTTGGCGGGGCGCAGATAACGCAGGTCCATCTCGTTGACGGCATAGGCGCCCTCGCCCGCTTCATGCGCAGCGCGCTGGTCTATGCCGAGCAGGCGCAGCATGTCGGAGCGGGCACGTTCAAACCAGCGCAGGTAATTGGCGTGATAGACTACGCCCGAAAGGTCCGTGTCCTCGAAGTAGACGCGGACCGGGTAAAGGTGCTGAGGGCCATCGAACAGGCCGGAAGGTGCAAGCGGAACGGACATTCGGCGGTGACCCTACCCTTGCGACGAGTCGAAGGGCAAGGGGTGGTTAACGCCTTACCCCCGTGTTCCCCCCGTTCAGCGCACCAGCATCGGGCCAAGCGGCTGGCCGGCAAAGAGGTGGACGTGCAGATGCGGCACTTCCTGATGGCTGTTGGTGCCGGTGTTGGCGAGCAGGCGATAGCCCGGAGCCACCAGACCGAGATCACGCGCTACCTTGCCGACTGCGCGGACGAAGCCGGCGATTTCGGCCTCCGAAGCCTTCTCGGAGAAATCGTCCCAGCACACGTAGGCGCCCTTGGGGATCACCAGGACGTGGGTCGGCGCTTGCGGGTTGATGTCGTGAAATGCCAGCGCATAATCGTCTTCATAAACCGTACGGTTGGGGATCTCCCCGCGCAGGATCTTGGCGAAGATGTTCTGGTCGTCGTAGGGGAGCGTTGCATCAACGGTCATGTCAGTTGCTCCGGCTGGCTTTTTCAGCGATGCCCGAGGTGCCTTCGCGCCGCTCGAGTTCGGCAAGCACTTCGGCGAGCGGCACGTCCTTGGCGGAGAGCAGCACCATCAGGTGGAAGATGAGGTCCGCCGCTTCGCCGACGAGTTCCTTGCGGTCCCCAGCCAATGCAGCAATGACAGTTTCCGTCCCCTCCTCGCCAACCTTCTGGGCTATCTTGGCGATACCCTTGGCATTGAGCTTGGCAACATAGCTGGCGGAAGGATCGCCCGCGCGGCGCTGGGCTATCGTGGCTTCGAGCCGGGCGAGGATTTCACCGTGTTCCATGGGCAGCGCAATGGCGCGGAACGGGCGGTGCGGTCAACCCCGGCGCTTGGCGATCTGGCGGCCGACGATGAGACCGACGAGCCCCAAGGCGAAGAGTGCGCCGTCAGTCGGTTCGGGAATCGAGATGCCGGCCGACTGCGCCAGCGACGGAGAGACCGACGCGAGGACCGCAAGAAGGATGGTACCGATACGAAGCACAGGGCAAGCGACCTTGAGTTGTTAACCCCAACCCAATGCCAGACCGCGTGATTCGGTAAAATCCCTTATAACAAATGGTTAATGACCCATCTTGGGACTCAGGAGCGTGCTGGCAGACCTGCAGCCCGCAGCGCGGCGTGGGCTTCTGCAATCGAGTGGGTTCCGAAGTGGAAGATCGATGCCGCCAGCACCGCGCTGGCATGGCCTTCGGTTACACCTGCGACAAGGTGTTCGAGACTGCCGACGCCACCGCTGGCAATCACCGGGACCGGCACGGCATCAGCGATGGCGCGGGTCAGTTCCAGGTCGTAGCCCTTTTGCGTCCCGTCACCGTCCATCGAAGTGACGAGCAGTTCGCCCGCGCCCAGCGTGGCAAGGTTCACGGCGTGGGCCAGCGCGTCGATGCCAGTTGCCTTGCGCCCGCCGTGGGTGAATATCTCCCATTTGCCCGACCCGGTGCGTCGCGCATCGACCGAGCCAACCACGCACTGCGCGCCAAACTTCTCGGCAATGTCGCGCACCAGTTCGGGACGGGCGACGGCGGCGGAATTGACCGCGACCTTGTCGGCACCAGCGAGGAGGAGGGCGCGGGCGTCCTCGACTGCCCTCACCCCACCGCCGACTGTCAGCGGCATGAAACAGACTTCCGCAGTCCGGGCGACGACATCAAGCAGGGTGCCGCGGCCTTCATGGCTGGCGGAGATGTCGAGGAAGCACAACTCGTCCGCCCCGGCCTTGTCATAGGCGCGCGCCTGCTCGACCGGATCGCCGGCATCGCGCAGGTCGACGAAATTGACGCCCTTGACCACGCGGCCATTGGCGACGTCGAGACAGGGGATGACGCGGACGCGGACGGTCATGTCAGGCCTCGGCCATCGCAATGGCAGCCGCAAGATCGAGCTTGCCTTCGAACAGCGCACGGCCGGTGATGACACCTTCGATGCCGTCGGCTTCATGAATCTTGAGCATCCGGATGTCGTCGATGCCCTTGACGCCGCCGCTGGCGATCACGGGAATGTCGACGCGGCGCGCGAGTTCGACGGTGGCGTCAAGATTCACGCCCTTGAGCAGGCCGTCGCGTCCGATGTCGGTGAAGAGCAGGCTGGCAACGCCCGCATCCTCAAAGCGGCGGGCGAGATCGACGACCGAGACGTCGGACACGTCGGCCCAGCCCTCGGTGGCGACCATGCCGTCGCGTGCGTCAACCGCGACGACGATGCCGCCGGGGAACTCCTTTGCCATGTCCTTGACGAACTGCGGGTCCTTGAGCGCAGCCGTGCCCATGACGACCCGGCTGACACCGACGTCGAACCAGCCCGAGACCGCCTCACGCGTGCGGATGCCGCCGCCGAGCTGGACGTGGCCGGGGAACGACTTGAGGATTCCCTCCACCGCCTCGCGGTTCTCGGCGCGACCGGCGAACGAACCGTCGAGATCGACGACGTGGAGGTACTGCGAACCGGCCTCGGCGAAGAGGCTGGCCTGATGGGCGGGGTTATCGCCGTAGACCGTGGCGCGGTCCATGTCTCCTTCGGCGAGGCGAACGACCTGGCCAGCTTTCAGGTCAATGGCGGGAAAGACGATCATGGACCGCGCGCCTAGCAGCGGATTACGCCGAACGGAAGGCTTCCTTGGGCACATGGGTGATGCGGCAGGCAAGATCGGCCTCGCCCGAGGCGACGATGTAGCGATCCTCCAGCTCAGCGATGCCGGTCGTGAACACGACATCGCGCAAGTAGAGCAGGTCCTCGAGCGGTCGGGTGAGTTCCGGGTTGGGCTCCAGCAGCGGGGTGTGGCTGCCGCCGATGGTCTTCCATGGCTCTTCCGGGTCGAGGAGGGTCCAGTAGGTACGGTAGATGCCCACGATCTCCTTCGGTTCGACGCCGTGCCAGAGGGTAAGCCAGCCACGCTGACCGTCAATCTCCGTGAGGATCGGGGGGGTGCCACCACCCATGCGCGCCGTTGCGGCGGTACCAGCATGCGGACGAATGCCTGGTTCGAGGCGAGGACGCCAGTGAAGGGCATCCGGCGAAGTCGCAAGGTTGATCGAGGGGCCGGAGCGCCATTCGCTGCCAGGCGGGTAGGCGAAGTAGAGGTCGCCCAAAGGGCGGGTCTGTGCCCAGTATTCGCCGTGAACAAGGCCCTCGAAGATCAACATGTCCTTGTTCTGATGATCGAGAGCGATGCCTTCGAAATGCCAGTTCAGGCCATCTTCCGAGGAATAGAGCGTGGTCGAGTGTCGTTCCGGGCTGACCGAGCAGGTGGTCATCAGATAGGCGCCCTCGCGCATGCGCGAGATGCGGGCATCCTCGATGCCGTAGCACTGGAACGAACCTTGCGGCGCGATGGCCTTGTCATAGTGGATTGCGATGACATCAAGCCCGTCGGCCGACATCTCGACCGGCAACAGCCATGACAGGGAGGTCAGCGCCATGATCTTCCAGCCGCCACCATGCAGAAGGAACTTGCGAGGGTCCGAAGTATCGGCAAGCTCCAGCGGCCAGCCATCGAGAACATAGCCCCCGTCGTGCCAGCGAATCGCATGGACCTTGCCATCGCGGATTGGCTGGCGCAGCGCCTCGGCCACGCGGACCATGAAGAGCAGGTTGCCGTTCGGCAGGACCGTCATGCCGGGGTTGAAGGCCCCCAGAACGTAAGTTTCCGCATCGAAGTGGCCGCGCAACGGTGACTGCGCGAGGTCCACCATGAAGGGCGTGAATACCAGGCGGTCGAACGGAAACGTGGTCATGCGGCAGGGCCTCCTTCAAAGGAAGGAAAGGTCTGGGCGCGTGTTACAGTTCCCTCAGGCTAACCTGTCAGGGCTTCCATTCAAGGAAGCGATTGAGCAGCGACAGGCCGTAGGACTGGCTTTTTTCCGGGTGGAACTGCACGCCGAGAATATTGTCGCGCGCGACGGCGGCGACGATCCCGCCGCCGTGATCGCTCATCGCCGCCACGTGCGTGCCCTCTTCGGGCACGAAGTGGTAGGAGTGCAGGAAATAGGCTTCGCCGGGCTCGAGCAGTTCGGCACCGCCCTGGTGCGGCATCGGCGCGACATCGTTCCAGCCCATGTGGGGCACCTTGATCGACGGATCGGCGGGTTCGATTACGCGGACTTCGCCCCCGATCCAGCCAAGCCCGTCGGTCGTGCCGAACTCGATGCCGCGATCCGCCAGAAGCTGCATGCCGACGCAGATGCCGAGGAAAGGAGCACCGCCGACGAGGACGCGCTCTTCCATTGCCTCGACAAGGCCGGGCACAGCGCAAAGCGCCGAGATGCAGGCGCGGAAGGCACCGACGCCGGGCAGGACGATACGATCCGCGGCCCGGACGACATTGGGATCGGCCGTCACCACCACGCCTTCGGCACCGGCTGCCTTGAGGGCGTTGGCGACGGAGCGCAGATTGCCCGCGCCGTAATCGACCAGCGCGAGGGTATCAGCCACCGAGAATGCCCTTGGTCGAAGGGACGGCATCGGCCTTGCGCGGATCGATGGTGATCGCTGCACGCATCGCGCGGGCAAAGCCCTTGTAGATGCCCTCGATGATGTGGTGGTTGTTCGAGCCGTAGAGGCTTTCGATGTGCAGCGTGATGCCGGCTGCCTGGCTGATCGACTGGAACCAGTGCTCGAACAGCTCGGTATCCATCTCGCCCAAGCGAGGCTGCGTGAATGAGGCCTTCCAGATCAGCACCGGACGGCCCGAAATATCGAGCGCGACGCGGCTCAGCGCCTCGTCCATCGGCGAATAGGTGTGGCCGTACCGGGTTATGCCCTTCTTGTCGCCCAGCGCCTGCGAGATGGCCTGGCCGAGCGCGATGGCGCTGTCCTCGGTGGTGTGGTGCTGGTCGACATGGAGGTCACCCTTCACCCGGCATTCGATATCGATCAGCGAGTGCCGGCTGAACTGCTCGATCATGTGATCGAGGAAGCCGATGCCCGTTTCCACCTTGTAGGTGCCGGTGCCATCGAGGTTCACCGACACGGCAATGTCGGTTTCCTCGGTCTTTCGCGTGATCGATCCGGTGCGCATGGGAAAGCGCCTATACGCCGCTCCGGTTTAGAATCAATGTCCGTCCCCACTTGACCCGAAGGGCCGGGGCGGTCAGTTGTGGCGGCATGAGCGATGCACCTGACAGCCTGATCCCCTACGACGAAATCGTGCAGGAGGCGCTGCGCGCCGTTGTCGGACGCGTGCTGGGCGAAGTGGCAGCGGGCGGCGGGATGCTGCCGGGCACCCATCACTTCTATATCACCTTCAAGACCGGCGCTCCGGGCGTGGACATTCCGCAGCGCCTGCGCGAACGCTTCCCCGACGAGATGACGATCGTGCTCCAGAACAAGTTCTGGGACCTCAAGGTCGAGGCAGATCAGTTCAGCGTTGGCCTTTCATTCAATCAGATCCCTTCGACTCTGGTGATTCCGTTCTCGGCAATCACGGCTTTCGTCGATCCAGCAGTCGATTTCGGTCTGCAATTCCAGGCAGTTGTCGATGACGAGGCGGAACCTGTCGAGCCTGCCGAAAACGATTCGCCGGAACAAGCCGACACGCCTGCCGTTGAGCGGACCGAGGACGGATCGAACGTCGTCACTGTCGATTTCGGCAAGAAGAAGTAAGGGGCACAACGCCCCGCTGACAGAAGGCAAGGGCATGGCTAAGAAGGGCAAGAAGCTGACAAATGCGGCCAAGGATGCCGCTGATAAGGTGCCTGCCCCCAGCCCCAACCCGATGACCAACTTGATCCTGGCCGATATTGCCCTCCGCGCCGGGGGCTCGTTGCTTCGCCGTGGCGTTGAAAAAGGCCTGATCGGGACGAAGATGGGTTCAAAGAAGGCGGGTCGTGTGATCCAGGGGCGCACGATGATGCAGACTCTGGTCGGGACTGCCATCGCCCGGGTTGCAACCCGCTCCGTTCCCGGCGCGATCGTTGTCGGGGGTGGTCTTCTCGCCAAGACGCTTTACGATCGCCGCCGTAGAAGAACCGCCGAGGCAGCTGGCGAAGCGGCAATCGAGGAACAGGCCGAGCGCGGCAAGAAGGGCTGATCGGAGCCGTCCCCCCTTGACCGGGCGGGAACCGATGCGCCACTAGCGCACATGGTCCACGAGTCCCAAGACGACGACACCCTGCACCGCCGGGGCCTGATGCTCATCCTGTCCTCGCCCTCCGGCGCCGGCAAGACGACGATCGCGCGCAAGCTTCTCGCCGAAGATGACGAGATTGCGGCATCCGTTTCCGTGACGACGCGGCCGATGCGGCCTGGCGAAGTCGAGGGCAAGGACTACTACTTCGTCGACAAGGCCGAGTTCGACCGCATGGTCGAGGCGAACGAGTTCTATGAATGGGCAGTGGTCTTCGGCAATTGCTATGGCACACCCAAGGCGCACATTCGCGACCGGCTGAAAGCGGGCGGAGACGTCCTGTTCGACATCGACTGGCAGGGCACGCAGCAGCTGTACCAGAAAGCGCAGGCCGACGTGGTGCGCGTGTTCATCCTGCCGCCGAGCCTCGATGAACTGCGCCGCCGCCTGACCGGACGCGGCACCGACAGCGCCGAGGTTATCGCGGCGCGCATGGACCGGGCACAGGCCGAGATCAGCCACTGGGACGGTTACGATTACGTCGTGATCAACGACGACGTTGAGGGCTGCTTCGACAAGGTGCGCGAGATCCTTGCCGCCGAGCGCATGAAGCGCACGCGCCAGACCGGGCTGATCGACTTCGTGCGTGGGTTGATGCGGGGGTAGTATCTCATCTGGAAGTGTTGCGTCCCCGCGCAGGCGGGGACCTCAGCCGTTTGACTCCAAAATTCCGTAACAACACTTGCGTCCCCGCCTTCGCGGGGGCGCAAGTGTCAGCGCCATCAATGCCCCGATGGATCCACGGCATTCTCAGGAATCCAGCCGTTGACGATACCGCCATCGATCGGCAGCGGCGTGCCGACGACATAGTCGCCCGCGCGGCTGGCGAGGAAGATCGCGCCCCCGGCCATGTCTTCAATCGTGCCGATCCGCCTGGATGGGATGCCCTTGGCAGAGGCTTCGGGATTCTTCGCCGCAGCCTTGTTCATCTCTGATGGGAAAGCTCCTGGACAGATGCAGCTTGCGACGATCTGGTCCCGGATCAGCCGCGCCGCCATGCGCTTGGTCAACTGGATGACGGCAGCCTTTGATGCCTGGTAGCTGTAGGTCTCCCAAGCATTGAGACGCAGGCCATCGACCGAGGCGATATTGATCACCTTGGCGGGCTGTTCCTTGCTGGCGGCGGCCTTTAGCAGTCCGTGCAGCTTCTGAGTGAGGAAGAACGGCGTCTTGACGTTCAGGTCCATGACCTTGTCCCAGCCAACTTCGGGAAAATCCTCGAAGTCTGCGCCCCAGGCAGCGCCCGCGTTGTTCACGAGAATGTCGAGCTTGTTTTCGCGGCCAGCAAGGTCTGCGGCGAGCTGTTCAATGCCGGCGACGTTGGAAATGTCACCGGGCAGTGCGATGCACCGATCGCCAAGGCGGCTGGCGGTTTCCTCGACCACAGCAGCCTTGCGAGCGGTGATGTACACCCGCTCGCAACCTGCGGCGAGGAAGCCTTCGGCGATCATCTCGCCAATCCCGCGCGAACCACCAGTCACGACCGCAATGCGGCCTTCAAGGCTGAAAAGCTTGCTGAAATCCATGTTGTCGTTCCCCTGCGCGCCCGTTTCCCGGGTCGTGTCCCCCTCCCCTGCCGAAGAGAGGGCGATTGCATCAATAGCCGCTAAGCTGGGCCACGCGCTCGGCATGGTAATACTGGTCGCCCATGAACTCGGCGAGCGAACGGTCGCGCTTCATGTAGAGGCCGATGTCGTATTCGTCGGTCATGCCGACGCCGCCATGCATCTGAACGCCTTCGCGAACCGAGAGGTTGCAGGCCTTGGCCGCCTTGGCCTTGGCAACCGAAACCATGAGGTCGGCCTTCTCCGAATTGCCGTCGAGCAGTTGCTGCGCCTTGATCACGGCGGCTTCGGCGATTTCCAGCTCGGAATAGAGGTGCGCGGCGCGGTGCTGAAGCGCCTGGAATTCTCCGATCAGCTGGCCGAACTGCTTGCGCGTCTTGAGGTAGGCGGTGGTGATGTCGAATGCCCCCTGCCCGACACCGGTCAGTTCGGCAGCAGCGCCGATGCGGCCTGCACGGAGAACCTTGTTCAGCAGCTCGCGACCGCCATCGACTTCGCCGATAACGCAATCGCCATCGAGTTCGACACTGTCGAAGGTGACGTTGCTGGCCATCGCGCTGTCGACGAGGCGCAGGTTCTCGTGGGACACGCCCGATGCGTCCTTGGGTACGGCGAACAGCGTGATGCCGTCGTTGTCGGTATCGCTGCCCGACGTGCGCGCAGCGACGATGATCGCGTCAGCCGAGGCTCCATGCACGACGAAGGCCTTGCTGCCCTGAAGGCGGAAGCCGTTACCAGCCTTTTCGGCCTTGCAGGCGATGCGTTCGGGGCGATGTTTCGGACCTTCGTCGACCGCTACGGCCAATACACTGTCGCCGGCGATTACCCCTGGGAGCCAGCGGCCGCGCAGCTCGTCCGATCCGCCCGCAAGCGCCGTCACGCCCATGACCGAGGTGGTCAGGAATGGCGAAGGGGTAAGGTTGCGACCGATTTCGCGCAGGACGATGCCTGCCTCGACGTGGCCCATCGCCAGACCGCCATCGGCCTCGGCAGCAAGCATGCCGGTGAGGCCCATCTCGGCGAACTGCTTCCACAGGGCATGGCCGAAGCCATCCTGGCAGTTCATGTCGCGATAGTGGCGCAGCTGCTTCTTGATGCCGCCTTCATCGGCCATGAAGCCGGTGACGCTTTCGGCCAGCATGGCCTGATCTTCGGTGTGGAAAAGGGGCATCGATCAGGCTCCCGGCAGTTCGAGGATGCGTTTTGCAACGACGTTGAGCATGACTTCGCTGGTGCCGCCCTCGATCGAGTTGGCCTTGGTGCGCAGCCACGAACGCGACGGGGAGCCGCCATTGGTGCGCTCGCTCTCCCATTCGAGTGCCGTCGCTCCGCCTGCCGACATCAGCAGTTCGTGACGGCGCTTGTTCAGTTCAGTGCCGGCATACTTCATCATGTTGGGCTGCGCGGGATGGGCACGGCCGACCTTGGCCTCATCCAGGAACTTCTCGCCCATGCAGGCATAGGCCAAGGCATCGACATCGAACATGGCGAGGTCGGCGCGCAGGATCGGGTCTTCGAGACCGTTACGGGCAACGATCGCGCCGATGGCGTTGAGGCGATCGCCGCCGCCCGCACCCGAGATCATCTCGCGCTCATGCCCGAGCAAGTACTTGGCGACGTCCCAGCCGCGATTCAGTTCTCCGACTATCTGGTTCTTCGGCACCACGACGTTGTCGAAGAAGGTTTCGCAAAACGGCGAATTGCCGCTGATCAGCTTGATCGGCTTGGTCGTCACGCCCGGGGTGGTCATGTCGAACAGCAGGAAGCTGATGCCCTGGTACTTGTTGGTCTTGTCGGTGCGGACAAGGCAGAAGATCCAGTCAGCCTTATCAGCATAAGAGGTCCAGATCTTCTGGCCGTTGACGACCCAGTGATCGCCCTTGTCCTCGCCGAAAGTCTGCAAGCTGACGAGGTCCGAGCCCGAGCCGGGTTCCGAATAGCCCTGGCACCAGCGGATTTCGCCGCGGGCGATCTGGTTGAGGTAGTGAACCTTCTGCTCCTCCGTGCCGAACTTCAGCAGCGCGGGGCCGAGCATCCAGATGCCGAAGCTGGACAGCGGCGGACGGGCGCCGATGCGGGCGCATTCCTCGCGCCAGATCTTCGCCTCGGCCGGAGACATGCCGGCGCCACCATAGGGCTTGGGCCAATCGGGCACGGTGTATCCCTTGGCTGCGCAGCGCTCCATCCAGGTCTTCTGCGCCTCGTTCTTGAACTTGAAGTTGCGTCCGCCCCAGCAGACGTCGCCCTCGTCGCGGACGGGCTCGCGCATTTCGGCAGGGCAGTTCTCTTCAAGCCATGCGCGGATTTCCGCGCGGAAAGCATCAAGGTCTGACATGGTTATGCTCCTCTCTTAATCGGAAGGTTAAGGCGAGTCGCGATGGTCTGGCAAGGGCGGATTTGCGGCGCCTTTCCTGCGCTTTCGGGCAAGTGCCGCTTGCCGTAGCGTAAACCCCATCGCCATTGACGGACGGTCTTTCGCGCCTAAGCTGACGTAAACGTAAAACGACATAAGAACGCTGGAGAGAGGGATGCGATTCAACGGCAAGACGGTCGTCGTGACCGGCGCAGCTTCGGGAATCGGGAGGGCGAGCGCGATCGCTTTTGCGGCCGAGGGGGCAACGGTCTACGCTGCCGACATCGACGAGGCCGGCCTTCTGGCGACGGCGAGCGCATCCAATGGCAAAGTCGTCACTGCCCGCTGCGATGTCACGCGTTGCGAGGACATCAAGGCCCTGATGGACCGCGCCGCGGCAGAAACCGGCGGCATCGACTCGGTCTTCAACAACGCAGGCGCTGGCGGCGACAGAGCCCCGATCGACGAGATCGAGCCCGAAGGCTGGGATCGGACGATGGACCTGCTGCTGCGTTCGGTCGCATTCGGCATCCGCTACGCCGTCCCCCACATGATCGGGCGCAAGGGCGCATCGTTCGTCAATACTTCAAGCGTTGCCGCAGTCGGCCCGGGCTATTCGCCCACTGCCTATGCGGTCGCCAAGGCTGGCGTCCTGCACCTGACCAAGGTCGCCGCGGCCGACCTTGCCAAGCACCAGATCCGGGTCAACGCGGTCCAGCCGGGCTTCATCAACACCAACATCTTCACCGCTTCGCTGGATATGCCCGCCGAACTGGAGGCGCAGGCCAAGGGCGCGATTGCCGCAATGTCGCAGCAGGCGCAGCCGGTGGCGCGCGGCGGACAGCCTGACGACATTGCGCAAGCCGTGCTGTTCCTCGCCAGCGAGGCGGCGGGCTTTGTCACGGGTACATCGCTCATCGTCGATGGCGGGATCACCATCGGGCCGCGTCATAGCTGGGATCCGAATATGCCGGGCCTGTTCGACGCGCTTCAGCAGATGGTCGACAGCGGAAAGGCTGCATGATCCCGATCGAAGGCCGCGTGCCGACCCGGCTCGCCCTGGCGAACGGGTTGGGCAGTGTCGCCTATGGCGTGAAGGACAATGGCTTCGCCACGTTCCTGCTGCTGTTCTACAATCAGGTCCTTGGCATGGACGCGCGGCTGGTCAGCCTGGCCCTCCTGATCGCGCTGGTCTTCGACGGGTTGATCGACCCGATAGTAGGGCATTTCAGCGATCGTACCAGAACCGCCTGGGGCAGGCGATTGCCCTACCTGTATGTCGCGCCAATCCCTCTCGGGCTTGCCTGGATATTCCTGTGGTCTCCGATCGGGGAGCCGAGCTTTGCCGTGTTGCTGGCATCAGCCATCATCGTGCGCGCATTGGTGGCGATGTGCGAAGTTCCGTCTGCAGCCTTGGTTGCCGAGATCAGCCGTGACTACGACGAGAGGACGCGCCTGACACGCTTCCGCTTCCTGTTCTCATGGGGGGGCGGGCTGCTGATGCTTTTGCTCGCCTATGGCGTGTTCCTGCCCGACGCGATGCTGGCACGCGAAGGTTATCGCAACTTCGGCCTGT
Source organism: Novosphingobium sp. CCH12-A3 (assembly GCF_001556015.1). Taxonomy (NCBI): domain Bacteria; kingdom Pseudomonadati; phylum Pseudomonadota; class Alphaproteobacteria; order Sphingomonadales; family Sphingomonadaceae; genus Novosphingobium; species Novosphingobium sp. CCH12-A3. Next base: position 31,205 of record NZ_LSIA01000021.1, read on the forward strand.
TCGGCGCAGCGCTGATGGTGACTTGCGTGCTGGTTTCGGCATTCGGGCAACATCGGGCAGTTGCCGGCTGGCCACCGGAACGGCGGGCGACAGGGAAGAGCGCCCTCGCCTCTCTGGGCGAAATTCGCGAGAGCTTCTCACATCCTGCCTGCCTCATCGTGATGGCAGGCATTGCAGCGGCGCTGACCGCGCAGGGCATCACGTTTGCCTTGTCCAACTACCTTTACCTCTACGTCTGGAAATTCACGCCAACCGCCTTGCAGGCCTTCCCATTCCTGCTCTTCGCCAGCGTCGTGGGAGCATCGCTGCTCGTCGGACGCGCTCAACTGCGCTGGGGCAAGGCGGGGACAGTCATGCGGATGGCGCCGCTGGGCATGATCTTCTGGGCAGGCCCGCTACTGTTGCGCTGGCTGGGTCTGTGGGCAGCAGACGGTTCTACCTTGTCGCTGGGGGGAATGTTTGCATGCACTCTGCTTTCGAACACCTTCACCGTCACCGGCACCATGACCTTGTGGTCCATGGTTGCGGATGTTGTGGAGGCGTCCGAGGAACAGACCGGGCGAAGGTCGGAAGGGACACTGTCGGCAGGCGCATTCCTTGCCTCGAAGTGTGCAGGCGGGCTTGGCGTGTTCTGTACCGGGCTGCTGCTGAGCTTTGCAGGACTGGAACCCAACACCGCCCCCGATGCCGTCGCGCCGGAAGTGACATATCGCCTCAGTCTTGCCTATTGCGCCAGCATTGCCGTGCTGGCGGGAATGACCGCATTCGTCGTCCGGCGATTTCCGATTGACCGGGCGACGCACCAGGCTCGACTTGAACGGCTCAATCAGGTGGCAAGGGCCGATCCCGATGCCGCGGGATTGCATCCCTGACGCCGCAATGATCCCAATCAACGACAGAACTTAATCGGTCACTTAATTTCCGCTTGAATTCGCGCATGGCCCGATGGACATTGCCGGGCAACCAAGGAGAGGCTCATGGATTTCGAACCGACCGACCGCCAGAAGTATTGGCGTGACCGCGTCCGCCAGTTCATCGAGGACAATGTCCGCCCGCGCTACAAGGACTACAAGGCCGAACAGGCGACGGGCGACCGGTGGAAGGTTTTGCAGACGGTCGAGCAGGAGAAGGCCAAGGCCAAGGCTGCCGGAATCTGGAACCTGTTCATGCCGCCACGCAACGGCGGTCACCATCATGTCGAGGAAAGCTTCGAATTCGAAGGCCCGGGCCTGACCAACCTTGAATATGCACTTTGCGCCGAGGAAATGGGCCGCATCGGCTGGGCCAGCGAGGTGTTCAACTGCTCGGCACCTGATACCGGGAACATGGAAGTGTTCCATCGCTACGGCACTCTCGAGCAGAAGGAGCAGTGGCTGCGCCCATTGATGAACGGCGAGATTCGCTCCGCCTTCCTGATGACCGAACCGGCCGTCGCCTCGTCGGACGCGACCAACATCGAAACCTCGATCCGCCGCGAGGGCGACGAGTACGTGATAAACGGGCGCAAGTGGTGGTCGTCGGGCGTGGGCGATCCGCGTTGCAAGATCGCCATCGTCATGGGAAAGACCGACTTCGAGGCCAAGCGTCACCAGCAGCAGTCGATGATCCTGATGCCGCTCGACACGCCGGGCGTGGAGATCGTCCGTCACCTGCCTGTCTTCGGCTATGACGACGCGCCGCACGGCCACATGGAAGTGGTGATGAACAACGTGCGCGTGCCCGCATCCAACATCCTGCTCGGCGAAGGTCGCGGCTTCGAGATTGCGCAGGGACGCCTCGGGCCGGGCCGCATCCATCACTGCATGCGCACGATCGGCGTGGCCGAGGAGGCGATTGCCAAGATGGCCAAGCGCCTGCAATCGCGCGTGGCCTTCGGCAAGCGCGTGGCTGATCAGTCGATCTGGGAATGGCGCATCGCGCAGGCCCGCATCGACATCGAAATGACCCGCCTGCTCTGTCTCAAGGCGGCGGACATGATGGACAAGGTCGGCAACAAGTCGGCTGCGCTGGAAATTGCGATGATCAAGGTCCAGGCGCCGAACATGGCCTTGCGGATCATCGACGATGCGATCCAGGCCCATGGCGGCGGCGGCGTTTCGGAAGACTTCGGTCTTGCCGAAGCCTATGCCCACCAGCGGACGCTGCGACTGGCCGATGGACCAGACGAAGTTCACGCCCGCGCCATCGCCCGCATCGAATTTGCCCGTCATTCGGAATTGCCCTCGGGCGACCGTGGCTTCAGTTCGGGCGATCTGGGCGTGGCTCGGTAAGGAGAGAGAAGATGAAAGCCGCCGTACTCGTCGAACCGGGCAAACCGCTCGAAATCCAGGACCTGACCGTTTCGAAGCCGGGTCCGCACGAAGTTCTGATCCGTACGGCCGCTTGCGGGCTGTGTCATTCGGACCTGCACTTCATCGAGGGCGCCTATCCGCATCCGCTCCCGGCCGTGCCAGGACATGAAGCAGCCGGGATCGTCGAGGCCGTGGGTTCGGAAGTGCGGACCGTGAAGGTGGGTGACGCGGTCGTCACCTGCCTGTCGGCCTTCTGCGGGCACTGCGAGTTCTGCGTCACCGGACGCATGTCGCTGTGCCTCGGTGCCGACACCCGGCGCGGGGCTGGCGCGCCCCCGCGCCTCACCCGTACCGACGATGGCAGCACCGTGAACCAGATGCTGAACCTTTCGGCCTTTGCCGAGCAGATGCTGGTGCATGAACATGCCTGCGTCGCGATCACGCCGGACATGCCGCTCGACCGCGCCGCCGTAATCGGATGTGCGGTGACGACCGGTGCCGGCGCCGTGTTCAACGCCGCCAAGCTGACGCCGGGCGAAACGATCTGCGTCGTCGGCTGCGGCGGCGTGGGACTGGCCACCGTCAATGCCGCAAAGATTGCAGGGGCCGGACGAATCATCGCTGTCGACCCCATGCCCGAGAAGCGCGAACTGGCGCTGAAGCTCGGCGCGACCGATGCGATCGACGCAGGGCCGGATGCGGCCAGGGAAATCGTCGAGATGACCAAGGGCGGCGTCCACCATGCCATCGAGGCAGTGGGCAGGCCGGCTTCCGGCGACCTGGCAGTTGCTTCGCTGCGGCGCGGCGGGACGGCCACTATCCTCGGCATGATGCCGCTTAATCACAAGGTCGGTCTGTCGGCGATGGACCTGCTGTCGGACAAGAAGCTGCAAGGCGCCATCATGGGCGGCAACCACTTCCCCGTGGATCTGCCGCGTCTGGTTGACTTCTACATGCGCGGGCTTCTCGATCTCGACACCATCATTGCCGAACGAATTCCGTTGGAGGGCATCAACGAAGGGTTTGAGAAAATGAAGCAGGGCAATTCTGCCCGCTCGGTCATCGTGTTCGGCCAATGAGCGAGGCGGCGATGGACGCACAGGCAGCGTTTACGGGAACGGTCGTTCCCGAAGGCGCGGACAAGCTGGATGAGGCGAGCCTGACCCGCTGGTTCGAGGAAAACGTGGCGGGCTTTCAGGGCCCGCTTACGGTCTCGAAATTCAAGGGCGGGCAATCGAACCCGACCTACAAGATCGACAGCCCTTCAGGGCCCTACGTGCTGCGGCGAAAGCCCTTCGGCAAGCTGCTGCCATCGGCCCATGCGGTGGACCGCGAATACAAGGTTCAGGCGGGGCTATCAGGAACAGGCTTCCCGGTTGCTCGCCAGTATGGGCTGTGCACGGACGACAGCGTCATCGGGTCGTGGTTCTATGTCATGGGCTGTGTCAACGGGCGGACGATCTGGGACGGCGCAATGCCGGGCGCCACACCGGAATTCCGGCGTGCGACCTACGACGCCATGGTCGATACGCTTGCCGCATTGCATTCGGTTGATATCGAGCAGGCCGGGCTTTCCGACTTCGGCAAGCCTGGCAACTACTTCGGCCGGCAAGTCGATCGCTGGACCAAGCAGTATCGCCTTTCGGAAACCGAGACGATGCCCGAGATGGAGCGGCTTATTGAATGGCTGCCCGCAACCCTCCCCGAGCAGACGCGGACCAGCGTGGTGCATGGCGATTATCGCATCGACAACATGATCTTCCATCCCACGCAAGCCAAGGTCGTTGCGGTGCTCGATTGGGAACTGTCCACGCTGGGCGATCCGCTTGCCGACTTCACCTATTTCTGCACGGCATGGGTGCAGGACAATGGCGGACGTTCGGGCGTGCAGGACTTGGACCGCAAGGCGCTGGGCATTCCGGAACTTGAAGAAGTGGTTGCACGATACTGCGAAAAGACCGGACGTGACGGATTGCCAAGGCTTGACTGGTACATTGCCTACAACTTCTTCAGGCTGGCAGGCATCATCCAGGGGATCAAGAAGCGCGTGATCGACGGGACAGCCTCAAGCGCTCACGCCAAGGCGATGTCGGAAAGAGTCCGACCGCTGGCAGAGCTGGCGTTGAGTTTTGCGGTGAAGGCCGGGGCCTGATACCGCCCCACCCATGGCAGAGCACAAGCGTCTCAAGGTCTACTTCGACGGCGGCTGCCGGCCCAACCCGGGTCCCATCGAGGTTGCGGCTGTAATGCGTGGGATGGCCCAAGTGCGCACCGATCTTGGCAACGGCACCAATGGCGATGCCGAATGGCTGGCCCTGATCCATGCGCTTGAAGTGGCACAGGCCAGTGGCGCCGCCGCATTCGATCTGTTGGGAGACAGCCGTTCGGTGATCGCACAGGCCAATGGCCGCGCGAAAGCGGCTTCGCCAAGTGACCGGGTGCATCTGGAGCGCTTCCGGAAGCTGGCTGGAGCGAATCCGCCCACGCGTGTTCGATGGGTTAAGCGCGAGCAGAACCTTGCGGGCATAGCCTTGAACGCCAGACACCCGCGCTAGGCAAAGAAAAAGCCCCGGAGGCAGAACCCCCGGGGCCATGATTTTGCAGTCTGGGAAGGACGTCAGGCAGCTTCGGCCTTTGCCCCTTCCCGCTCGGCATTCAGTGCCTCGGCCAGCAGGAATGCCAGTTCGATCGACTGCGCTGCATTGAGACGCGGATCACAATGGGTGTGATAGCGATCGGCCAGCCCTTCCTGGGTGATCGCGACGGCACCACCGGTGCACTCGGTCACATCCTGGCCGGTCATCTCGATGTGAATCCCGCCAGCGTGGGTGCCTTCGGCGCGGTGGACCGCGAAGAAGCCCTTCACCTCTGTCAGGATGCGGTCGAACGGGCGGGTCTTGTAGCCGTTGTCGGCCTTGATGACGTTGCCATGCATCGGATCGCACGACCACACCACCGGATGGCCTTCGCGCTTCACGGCGCGAACCAGCGGAGCCAGCCCTGCCTCGACCTTGTCGTGGCCGAAGCGGCTGATCAGCGTCATGCGGCCGGCCTCGCGCGAGGGATTCAGCGTATCGAGCATGCGCAGCAGCGCATCGACGCTGAGCGAAGGACCGCACTTCATCCCGATCGGGTTGTTGACGCCGCGCAGGTACTCGACGTGGGCCGAACCTTCGAAGCGGGTACGATCACCGATCCACAGCATGTGGGCGCTGGTGTCGTACCATTCGCCGGTCAGCGAATCCTGCCGGGTCATCGCTTCCTCGTAAGCCAGAAGCAGCGCTTCGTGGCTGGTGTAGAAGCTGGTGCCCTGAAGCTGCGGCACGGTACGCGGATCGACGCCGCAGGCTTCCATGAAGTCGAGCGCTTCGCCGATCTTGTCGGCGGTTTCACGGAACTTCGTGGCCCACGGGCTCTTGCCGATGTGGTCCAGCGTCCACTGGTGGACCTGACGCAAGTTGGCATAGCCGCCGCCCGCGAAGGCGCGCAGCAGGTTCAGTGTCGCCGCTGCCTGGCTGTAGGCCCGCAGCATGCGCTCAGGGTCGGGAATGCGCGATTCCGCAGTGAAATCAATGCCATTGATATTGTCACCGAGGTAGCTCGGCAGTTCAACGTCACCGATTTTCTCAACCGGGGAGGAACGCGGCTTGGCAAATTGTCCGGCCATGCGGCCCACCTTCACCACCGGTTGCTTGCTGGCAAAGGTCAGCACGACCGCCATCTGCAGCAGCACGCGGAACGTGTCGCGAATGTTGTTCGGATGGAATTCGGCAAAGCTCTCGGCACAGTCTCCGCCCTGCAGCAGGAAACCCTTGCCTGCGGCCACCTGCGCCAGGTCGGCCTTCAGAGCACGCGCCTCACCTGCAAAGACCAGCGGCGGAAAGCTCGTCAGGGTCTTCTCGACCTCGTTCAGCTTTTGCGCATCGGGATAGACCGGCAGATGCCGCCCTTCAAACCCGCGCCACGAATCCGCAGTCCAGTTCTGTGCCACTTTCCATTCCTTTCAAGAGGCGCGCCCATACGCCGCCTGCGCAGGAAAAGCAAAGGAAGGCTTGCTGTCACAGCAATCGATCATCGCGATCACGCCCAAGGCCACCGATAGGGAATTTACCTTAGTCACCTCATCAGGATGTCTTGGTGGACGAGCGGTTAACCGTGCAGATCCCACCAAAGGTCGATCGTTTTCCCATGCTTGCCCTTCGCCGCTTCCTGATTTTACTGGCCCGAAGCCGCGGTGGAAACATCCTGCCTCTATCGGCCATGGCAATCTTCGCCGTGGCCGCGCTGATCGGCGGCGCCATCGACATAAGCCGCGCCTGGCGCACCCAGACGAGGCTGCAGGCGGCATGCGACGCAGGTGTTCTGGCAGGCCGTCGAGCCGTAACCACAAACGGCTTCGATGCCGCGGCAAAGACGCAGGCGGACAATTACTTCTTCGCAAACTTCGACGAGACCCACCAAGGTTCACGAGACACGACTTTCGAGCCGACTTCGGCGGACAAAGGCGGCACGATCGACGCCGTGGCCACAACCATGCTTCCGCCCCTGATGATGCAGATCTTCGGCTTTCAAGGTTTTGATCTGAGCGTCAGATGCACGGCCTCGATGGGCGTGGGCAACAGCGACATCATGATGGTGCTCGATACCACTGGCTCCATGGCCTCACTGCTGGCGGGAAGTACGCAGACACGCATCGAAGCACTGCGCGCTGCCATGAAGAACTTCCACAGCACTGTCGAGAACGCCTTGTCGGGCACAAACGCACGTGTGCGATACGGATTCGTGCCGTACAGTTCGTCAGTCAACGTTGGCAGGCTTCTACACGACCTTGATCCGTCGTATCTGGTTGACAGTTGGACAATCCAGTCTCGTCATGCGGTTTACCGAACCGTTCAGACCTTGAGTGGCTACGGCACGCCGAGAAGCGGGACACCGACGACCACAACTACAACGCCAACCTACTCCCTCTGGGCCAACTACGGCTCCAACATCTACCTGACGTCGACATCATGTAACAACGCAAAGCCAGCCGATACGGCCTGGGCCAATTCAGGGAGTGCCACCTCCACCTCAACGACGACAACGAACTCGTCCGGTCAACGGGTTGTGACGACCGTCGTGACCCAGCCGCAGACGGCGACTTTCTATCAGTGCGCCTGGCTGATCCTGAACTACAGGATCCAGTCGCGAACCGGCTCGCGCAACTCCGTGACGACGACGACCACGACGGCCGATCCGATCTATACAAGCTCGCAAGTCTTCGATCGTTGGGAGTATCGCCCGGTGACCTATGACACGAGCCGGTTCAAGAATTTCGAAGCGGTCTCCACACCAACCGGCGAGAACGGCGCGTCTGTTTCGTCAACTTGGAAAGGGTGCATCGAGGAGCGCGCAACCGTATCCGAGCCAAGCTTCACGTGGTCGTCGCTGGGGGGCTTCAACCCGTCCGGCGCCTTGGACCTCGAAATCGATTCCGCCCCTGACAGCTCCGCATCCAGCAAATGGGCGCCGATGTGGCCGAATGTCGCCTACATACGGACGGTCACCTACAACGGCACTGTTTACATGAACAGTGCGACACCCTCGGCTCAGGGCCAGCAGGCGGCGTCATTCTGCCCGACTGGCGCGCGCTTGCTGGCCACGATGAACAAGACCGCGTTCGACGCGTTCGCGGATTCGCTCGTTCCCGAAGGCGCGACCTACCATGACATCGGGATGGTATGGGGAGCGCGGCTGGCATCGCCAGACGGCTTATGGTCGAGCACTGTTCGCCAAGCGCCCACGAACGGCGGCGAGGTTTCGCGCCATCTGATCTTCATGACCGATGGCGAAATGGCGCCCAGCTACTCCATCCAATCGGCATGGGGCATTGAGTACCATGATCGCCGTGTGACCGATGATGGTGTAAACGAAGACGCTGCGCGCCATAACTCACGGTTCCTCGCCCTGTGCGAAGCCGTGAAGGCCAAAGGCATCCGCATATGGGTCATCGCGTTTGCACAGGCCATGACGCCCGAACTCCAGACATGCGCCTCCAGCGCGAGTGCCTTCACGGCAGCCAACGCAAACCAGTTGGATGCGGCATTCCAGTCGATCGCAAAACAGGTCGGCGAACTGCGAGTGGTGCAATGACCGAAATGCGGCTCAGGACTGACGACGAAGGTGCAACAGTCGTCGAATTCGCGATTGTCGTGCCCCTGTTCCTGTTGCTGCTGATCGGCATCATGGACATCGGGCAGATGGTTTATGGCAAATCGGTCCTGACCGGCGCTGTACACCGCGCAGCGCGCGATTCTTCATTGGAAACGCGCAACACCAGCGAAGCCGACGCCTCGGTACTAGACGCCATCCGTCCGGTGCTTCCTGGCGTAACCATCAAGACGAGCCGGACCAGCTATTACGACTTTGCCGACGTCGGCAGGGCCGAGAAATGGAATGACAAGAACGCCAACGCCGTGTGCGATGCCGGCGAGACCTTTACCGACGAAAACCGAAATGGCCAATGGGACCAGGATGTTGGGCAAAAGGACAGCGCCGGTACCGCCAATGACGTCGTCGTCTACAAGGTGACAGCAACCTTCAAACCCGTGTTCCAAGTGCCCTTCCTGCCCAAAATGTGGTCGGAACGAACGCTCACGGCTACCGCAGTGACCAAGAACCAGCCGTTCGGCAACCAGACGGGCTATGGCGCCACGGCCGGGAGCTGCCCATGAAGCTACTGCAAAGTCTGTTCAGCCGACAGGACGGGGTATCGACCATCGAGTTCGCTCTGGTTGTGCCTGTATTCATGATCCTGGGAATGTATGGGGCCGAAATCGCATGGCTCAACGCCGCTTCAATGGAAGCGAGCCAGGTTGCTCTGGCGCTTGCTGACAATGCTTCCCGTCTTGGCCAAACCGACAATAGCGGCGCGACCCCCACGATTACCAGCAACGACGTACACTCGGTCCTGACAGGCGCATTGGAGGAAGGCTCGAATATCGATCTGGCCGAGAATGGCCGGGTCATCCTGTCCAGCCTTGAAGTCCATCCACTGACTGGCAAGCAGTATGTTCATTGGCAGAAGTGCATGGGCAAGGGCCGCCAGACCTCTGCGCATGGCAAGCCAGATCTCACAGGCAGCGCATTGTCCTCGATAGCTTCGGGCATTTCGCTCGGCGGTAGAAAGATCACGTCATCCAGCAAGGGCGCGGTCATGGTCGCCGAAGTCTGGTACGAGTACAAAGGCCTGTTCGGAACGATGTTCGTCAAGCCGATCACCATACACGAACAGGCAGCCATCATCGTCCGTGACGACCGTAATGTCGGCCCTGGCCTGAGCGGTACGAACGACAAGATCGAATGCTGACACAGGCCTGAGGACATTTCGGTCAGCGTTTTTCCGGGACAACCTCCAGGCGCCAGCTCTTGTCCGCTCGCAGGTATTTCTGCGCCAGAGCCTGCATGCGCTCGGGCGTTGTCTGGCTGTAATCGTTGAGGATCGTGCGGATCGCAGCAATCTTGCGCGGATCGTATGCAGCTCCTTCCAGCTGGTACATGTAGAAGCCATTTCCAGTGCTGGCCCGCGTGATCAGTTGCTTGAGCGGTTCAGTCACCCGGCTGATCTCGTCTGCTGAAGGCGGCGTAGCAGCAAGTTCAGCTGCGATCTTGTCAACGGCAGCAAAGAAAGTGTCGAAATCTCCCGGCCGCAATTGGACCATCGCCGAGAGATACCCGCCCGATGGCAGATCCAGGGGCCAGCTTGAACCGACTTGTGGTGCGTAGCTCGCTCCCACCTTTTCGCGCATCGCATCGAACAGGCGATTGTTGAAGATCTGCGCCAGGATTTCGAGCTGGCGGCTTTCACGCACACCGGCCTGGCCGCCCCCGGTTGGCCATGCCACCACGGCTGCGGCCTGAGAGGGATCGCCGCGATGGGTCAGAACCAGCGGTTCGGGGTTGTGTGCCGGGATGTTCGGGGCGAGTGTCGGCGCCGCTGTCGGAGTGCGAACCGGCAAGGCGCCGAAAGTCTTTTCCAGAGCAGCCAATGCCTGTTCCCGTGTGAAATCGCCGAACATGTCGATCTCGATCGGTCCTTCCGAAAGCAGCGGCTCCCATGTCTTGCGGAAGCCCTCCGGAGTTACCTTCTCAAGCTCGGCCGGGTTTGGCGTCGCATAGCGCGGGTCTCCATCGCGCAACAGCCAGTTGAGATCGCGATTGAGTACCGCATTGGGAGCCGAATTGTAGCTTTCGTACTGGAGCTTTGCCGCGGCCTTGGCACGCAACACCGGATTGGCATCCCAACGCGGCATGCCCAGCTTGGCAGCCATGAGATAGAGCTGGTCGGCAAGGTCCGCCGGGCGCGTATCGGCCGAAAGCACGAATGCCGTGTCGTCTATGTCGAAATCGAGGCTCAACTTGCGGCCTGTCGCCAGACGGTCCAGATCATCCCGCCCGAGTGCGCCGATGCCGCTGTCCATCAGCGCCACCTCGCCGATCGGGCCATAAACCGCATCTTGGGGCTGGATCGCCGAGTACCCGCCGCCAAACCTAGCCTTGATGATGATGCGGCCTGGCTCGGCGTCATTGGGCCACAGCAGAACGCGAACACCGTTGGAGAGTTCGACCTGCTCGATGCCTAGCAACCCGATCGGTCGCGCGCTGGCGACAGTGCCAGGTGTGCCAACGGGTGGAAGGTCCGAAAACTTTAGGGCGTTTGCCGCCACGCGGCTTTCCGATGCCGCCTTGACAGGCGCAGTCAATGCCGCGCGCAGGGAGGCTTCGTCAGCTTCGCCAGCCTTTGGCGTGATCATCATCGGGCGTACCACGGTGCCCCTGAACAAGGCACGGGTATGTTCAAGCACGGCTTGCGGCTTGAACAAGGGTATGGAACGCCTGAATATGTCGTAGACGGTGTCGGGGTTGGCTACGGTCTCGCGGATATCGACGGCGTTGACGATATCGTCAGCCGCCTTGGACCCGGCAATGGTGGACTGCGTTTCGACCGAGACCTTGAAGGCGACTTCAAATTCGGCAACTTCGCGGTCGATCTCTGCCTGAGAGGGCGGCGTGGCCAAAGCATCGGCAATGACCGAGCGCACGTCTGTTACCGCACTTTTCCAGTCCTCGCTCAATGGCGTGACCGTCACGATCGTGGCGTCTGCGGATCGCGAAAGCTCCTGCTTCATCTCGTCCACGGACGCCACCAGGTAGCTCCCGCCGCCCCGCGCCCTGGCCTCAAGCCTGCGATTGATCAAAGCCAGCGCGAGCCGATCAATCATCAGGCCCTGGTTGTAGACAATGGTATCGTTGACCTTTGTCCATGGACGCAGGATCGCCCAGTTTACCAGTCGTGGCAGGTCCGGCTCGACCAGCACTTTCGCTTCGCCGACCGGGTTCTTGGGATCGATGCCGGCGGGCGCAATCGGCTTGCCGAAATCAGGCTGCAACGGCTTCTTGCCGGCCACCTGCCACCCACCGAACCATTGTTCGATCCGCGCGACCAGTGCTGCCGGGTCAGCATCGCCGGCCACCACGATCACGGTATTGTCGGGGCGATACCACTTGTCATGGAAAGCCTGTACCGCAGCAGCGTCGGCCGCTTCGAGAGTTTCCACCGTGCCGATCGGGCTGCGCGATGCCAGGAGCTGCCCCTTGAAGAACAGCCCCCGCGTTGCGTCCAGCACCCGCGATTGCGCGCTGGTGCGTTCGCGCATTTCGGCAAGGACGATCGGAACCTCGGTCTTGACGCCACGATCGGTGAAGATCGGCGCAGTGATCATCCCCGACAGCAGCTTGAACGTCTCGTCCAGCTTGGGTGCCGTCGCATTGGGAATGTCGAGCTTGTAAACCGTCTGCGTGGGACTGGTCTCGGCGTTGGTATCGCTGCCGAAGGTGGCACCCAGCCGCTGCCACGTGGGGATCGTCTCGCCTTCCTTGAGATACTTCGATTCGCGGAAGGTCAGGTGCTCGATGAGGTGCGCATAGCCCCGCTGCGGTTCGGTCTCGTACATCGAACCCGCGTCCACCAGAACGCGGATCGACACCTGCTCGGGCGGGACGCCGCTGTGACGAACCGCATAACGGATGCCGTTCGGCAGGATGCCAAAGGTCCAGGCCTTGTCCTGCGGAACGTCCGAGCCCTTGTAGAGCCACGGGACATTGGACTTCGTCGCCGCGCTCGGGGCCTTGGCAGGGGCTTCGGCAACCACGGGAGCCGCCGAAACCAGCAGGAGGGAAAGAAACAGGCCGAAGCGCCGGGCGCGCGTGTTACGGGATCGCATCACCCGACTATAGGAAGCCTTCTCATGAAGGACCAGTGAATAGACCCGTTACTTTCAGGGCGTTGTCGTGGCCGGCTGCGCAGGTTGGGTTGCAGATTGGGCAGCACGCATGGCTTCGACTTCTGCAACGGTCTTGAAGTCGACCAGTTCGACCTGGAACACGAGATCCGCATTTGCACCGATCGGGCCTGAGCCTTCCGCGCCGTAACCAAGCGCCGAGGGCACGCACAGACGCATCAGGCTGCCCTTGGATAGAAGCTGCAGGCCTTCAGAGAAGCCCGGAATGACGCCATCCACGGGAAATGCCGCCTGCATGCCCTGGTCGAACACCTCGCCATTGGCGGCAAGATAGCCGACGTAATTGACCAGCACGTAATCACTCTTGGTCGGCTTTGCGCCTTCGGCCGGCTTCAGGAGCATCGTGCCGAGCCCACTAGCAGTCTTGGCAGAGCAGAGGCGCTGTGCGGGCGCGACCACCGGATTCAGCGGCATCGGAATGGCGACAGCCGATGGGGCGACCGGCTTTGCCGCAGGTGCGGCGGCATTCAAGGCCGAAGCACCCAAGGTGCAGGCAAGAACGGCAGGGGCGAGGCGGACGAGCGCAAGGGGGAGCTTGATCATCTCGCTGCATTAGCGAGCCTTGCGAGGTTCCGCCATGAGACCTTGCGCTGAAACTGCGCAAAACCCTGCCTGTCGGGCCCTTGACCACGCCAAGGACCGGCCTACATGCGAATCATGTTCATCGAGACCGAAACCACGCCAAACCCCGCCACGCTCAAGTTCCTGCCCGGCGAGCAGGTCATGGCGACCGGAACGCGCGAGTTCACCTCGCCTGAAGCTGCTGAAGCATCGCCCCTCGCGCAGGCCCTGTTCGATCTTGGTGACGTGACCGGCGTGCTGTTCGGGCGCGATTTCGTTTCGGTCACCGCGGCACCCGGCGTGGAATGGGCAGGCCTCAAGCCTCAGGTTCTGTCGATCCTGCTCGATCATTTCGTCAGCCAGGCTCCGCTGTTCCTGGGGGGCACTGCCGCCGGCATCGCGGTTCCTGCCGAAGCTGATGAAAGCTTCACCGACGACCCGGCCGACGCCGACATCATCGACCAGATCAAGGATCTGATCGAAACGCGCGTGCGGCCTGCGGTGGCCAATGACGGCGGAGATATCATCTACAAGGGCTTCCGCGAGGGCGTGGTCTACCTCCAGATGCAAGGCGCCTGCTCAGGCTGCCCGTCGTCGACAGCTACGCTGAAGAACGGGATCGAGAGCCTGCTCAAGCACTACGTGCCCGAAGTTACTGAAGTTCGAGCAGCCTGATCTGACGGCGATGCGCAAACTCGTGATAGACTGCGCGACAGAAGCTTGTTCAGTCGCGCTGATCGAGGATGGCGTACTGGTGGCTGGTGAATACGCGCTGCTTGGTCGCGGCCATGCTGAACGACTGGTCCCCATGATTGCTGCCCTTCCCGACAAGGGCATGGCGGATGTGATCGCGATAGACGTCGGTCCCGGAAGCTTCACAGGCATTCGCGTTGGCCTTGCTGCAGCACGAGCCCTTGCGCTGGCATGGAATGCGCGATTGCAGGGGTATGAAAGCCTTGCGCTGGTTGCAGCGATGGCCCTTTCGGAACGGCCAGGCTCGGCTGTCGACGTCTGCATGACCGGCGGTCACGGCGAGTGGTTTTTCCAACCCTTCGACTCTGACGCAACACCGCTCGCTCCCCTCGCATCGCTCACGCCTGCCCAGGCCAGGTCGAGAAGCACGGCTCTGTTGCTGGCAGGCAGCCAGGCTGCAGAACTCGCCGACGACCGCACTCATGCGGTTGCGCTCAGCTTGCATCCCGATGCTCGCTGCGCTGGCCTTCTGGAGGAGCGGGCGTTCCATATCGATCCTAGGCCAAGCTACGGTCGCGCGCCCGATGCCCGCCTTCCTTCGGCAGCATGACCGAAGGGATAGGCTGACCGATGACTCCGCCTCCCGATGATATCGACCGGATCATGGCCGTCATGGACCAGGCATTCGCCGCGGAGTACGGTGAGGCCTGGAACCGCAAGCAGGTAAGCGACGCGCTACTGGTCGGCAATTGTCGCTACGGTCTCATTGCACCAGATGGTAGCGAAGACTTGGAATCCGGCGATGAAACTGCCGGTTTTTTCCTGAGTCGTGCGATCATCGACGAGGAAGAACTTCTCCTTTTCGCAATTTCTCCGAAGTACCGGCGAAAAGGATTGGGGCACGCACTTTTAGGTCGCTTTATCCTGTCCGCAAAGCAGAACGGGATGCGCCGCGTTTTCCTCGAGATGCGCGATAACAATCCCGCTGGCTTTCTTTATGCCGCACACGGATTCCGCCAAATTGGATTAAGACCGGCTTATTATCGCACCCCCAGCGGGGCCAGAATTGATGCGATAAGCCAGGAACTTGCACTCGGCAATTGAAACAATACTTAGGATTAACCTAAGTAGCATTGACAGCGTCGTCGATCTGTCGTGAAACCGGTTGTATCCTTGTGGGATGCGACTATAAATGTGATCTGGATCACCAAACCAAGTCGCGAGTCCAGATGCCTCCGCGCAGGACAAACATAGAAAGCCGGTTTTGCCATGAGTGAAATTCAGAACGACATGCGGGAGACGCTGATCACCCTCACTTCGGATATCGTTGCCGCGCATGTGAGCAACAACAGCGTCTCGGTGAACGATCTCCCGGCATTGATTTCAAACGTGTATTCTGCGCTGGCCGGGCTGGAAAAGCCGGTAGTTGCCGAAGAGCCCGCTCCGGAACCTGCCGTTTCGATCCGCGCTTCGGTGAAGAACGATCACATCGTCTGCCTGGAAGATGGCAAGAAGCTGAAGATGCTCAAGCGCCACCTCGCAACGCGCTACAACATGACGCCGGAACAGTATCGCGCCCGCTGGAATCTTCCTGCCGACTATCCGATGGTCGCGCCGGCCTACGCCGAAAAGCGCCGTGAACTTGCCAAGAAGATCGGCCTCGGCCGCAAGCCGGCGCCCAAGCGCGGCCGCAAGACCGCTGCCTGATCCGCGGGCAGATTGGTGGCAATGACTGTGCGCAATACGATTGCGTACAGTTGAAGATTTGGCCCGCCGGTCTATAGATCGGCGGGCCGATCCTTTCATGACGAGTACCCAGTGCATCAGCCGATCGACATCGAAGCTCTCTGCGCCGAACGCGGCCTGCGCATTACCGACCAGCGCAGGACAATCGCGCGCGTCCTTTCGGAGAGCGACGACCATCCGGACGTCGAGAAGCTGCACGAACGCGCCTCGGCCATCGACTCGCGCATTTCGATCGCGACGGTTTACCGCACCGTGCGCCTGTTCGAAGAAGCCGGCATTCTCGACCGGCATGACTTCGGTGATGGCCGCGCCCGTTACGAAGCGACGCCCGAGGCGCATCACGATCACCTGATCGACGTCGAGACCGGGAAGGTCATCGAATTCGTCGATCCCGAACTAGAACAACTCCAGCGCCAGATCGCGGAAAAACTTGGCTACCGCCTGGTCGATCATCGCATGGAGCTTTACGGCGTGAAGCTTGAACGCGACGGCTGACGCTATCCCTCGTCAGGCAATTTCGCTTGTCGGACGCCTGCGCATCGCAGTGCGGCTCGCAGCGATGCTGGTTCTCTTGCTCGTATGCGTACCGCTTTACTACGTCTGGCGGATCCTGCGACTGCACAACCCCTGGCCACGGGTGTTCCTTGGCGGCATCGCCCGCGTCGCCGGCGCACGCGTCGAGATCTCGGGGGAGCCTTCGCGCAAGGGCGCGTTTCTCCTCTCCAATCATGTCAGCTGGCTCGACATCCCGGTCATCTCAGGCGCAAGCGGTAGCGCCTTCGTTGCCCACTCAGGGCTTGCCGATGTCGGTCTGCTCAAATGGCTGTGCGAAATGAACGACACGGTGTTCGTCGCCCGTCATGACCGGCGCTCGGTCCATACCCAGGTCGAACAGGTGCGTGCAGCTCTCACCGACACTGGTGCGCTCACCGTGTTTCCGGAAGGCACCACGAGCAACGGCGCCAGCTTGCTGCCGTTCAAGTCGTCACTATTGTCCGCGCTGGATCCGCCCCCGCCCGGCATTGCGATACAGCCGGTCTGGCTCGACTACGGGCCGGACGTTGCCGCGATGGCATGGGTGGGGGAGGAACATGGGCTGGACAATTTCCTCAAGATCCTCGCCCGGAGTAAGCCGATCCCGGTGACAGTGCATTTCCTCACGCCACTCGGACCTGAGGAGACAGCGAACCGCAAGGTCATGGCTACAGCGGCACGCGAACGCATCCTCGCAGCGGTGAACGGCGCGCGTTAGACAAACCCTGCCAAATCCACTATCGGCGCGGCCCATGTCTTCCACCGCAACTTCTTCCCCCAAGACGTTCCGCGTCAAGAGCTTCGGCTGCCAGATGAACGTCTATGATGGCGAGCGCATGGCCGAACTCTTGGCAGCAGAAGGGATGTCTGCCGCGGGCGACGGGGATGACGCCGACCTCGTCGTCCTAAACACCTGCCACATCCGCGAGAAAGCGACCGAAAAGGTCTATTCCGATATCGGCCGGCTGCGCCGGGAAGATGGCTCGGCACCCATGATCGCAGTCGCGGGTTGCGTGGCCCAGGCTGAAGGCGAGGAAATCATGACCCGCGCGCCAAGCGTGAAGGTGGTGGTCGGCCCGCAATCGTACCACCGCTTGCCGGAAATGGTTGCCGAGGCCGCTTCCGGAAAGCGCGCCACCGAAACCGACATGCCGGCAGAGGCCAAGTTCGCGGCCTTGCCCAAGCGCCGCAAGTCAGCCCCCACCGCCTTCCTCACCGTGCAGGAAGGCTGCGACAAGTTCTGCACCTACTGCGTCGTGCCCTATACGCGCGGTGCAGAGATCAGCCGCCCGTTTTCCGATCTGGTCGAAGAGGCGAAGCTACTCGTTGCCGGCGGTGCGCGCGAGATCACGCTGCTTGGGCAGAACGTGAATGCGTGGACTGGAGAGGACGACAAGGGCCGCAGCATCGGCTTGGACGGGCTGGCGCGCGCCCTAGCAGCTGACCCGGACCTCAAGCGCATCCGCTACACCACCAGCCATCCCAACGACATGACCGATGGCCTGATCGCCGCGCATGGCGAACTTGAGAAGCTGATGCCTTTCCTCCACCCGGTGCAGGCGGGCAGCGATCGTGTGCTCAAGGCGATGAACCGCAGCCACACCGCAGACAGCTACCTCAAGGTGCTCGACCGGATCCGCGCCGCCCGGCCCGACATCGCGCTGTCGGGCGATTTCATCGTCGGTTTCCCGGGGGAGACTGATGCAGAATTCGAGGAAACACTGCGTCTCGTCGACGCCGTCCGCTATGCGCAGGCGTTCAGCTTCAAGTATTCCGCCCGCCCCGGCACCCCGGCTGCGACGATGCCCGACCATGTTCCGGCAGCAGTGATGGACGAGCGCCTTCAACGCCT
Organism: Novosphingobium sp. CCH12-A3; assembly: GCF_001556015.1. Taxonomy (NCBI): domain Bacteria; kingdom Pseudomonadati; phylum Pseudomonadota; class Alphaproteobacteria; order Sphingomonadales; family Sphingomonadaceae; genus Novosphingobium; species Novosphingobium sp. CCH12-A3. The sequence continues at coordinate 49,222 of NZ_LSIA01000021.1, forward strand.
GCAAGCGGCGCTCAACCGCGATCAATTGGCTTTCAATCAGGGCAGCGTCGGCAAGACCTGCGAAGTCCTCGTCGAACGCAAGGGCAAGCATCCCGGCCAGTGGCTCGGCAAATCGCCCTGGCTGCAATCCGTGCACTTCGCCGGCGAAGCCGAGATCGGCCAGATGGTTACGGTGAAGCTTGTTGAAGCCGGTCCGAACTCGCTGGCAGGTCAGCTCGTCTAATTGCCCTGTGCAAAGTCTGCGCGCGCGTCTTGTGCGCGCAACTTCCGTTCCTATGCTCTGAATCAGGCCCAAACCTGAAAGGAGCTCATGGCCCGTAAACCCCATCGCGCCGACGAGGCGCATCATCGCCCGGAAACACAGCATCGCCGTGCCCGGGTCGAGGTCGAGTTTGACGAGCAGACCGTGCTTGGCGCCCTGTTCGGCCAATTCGACACCAATCTCGTGCAGATCGAGAATCGGCTGGGAGTTTACATTTCGGCGCGCGGCAACCGCGTGCTGATCGAAGGGCCCGACGACGCTGTCGCCCGAGCGCGCGACGTGCTGAAGGGCATGCATCAACGGCTGCTGTCGGGGCAGGAACTTGATTCCGGCGCGGTCGAATCGCTGATCGCGATGAGCGTCGAGCCGACACTTGAGGGCATCATCACCGGGGCGCCGGGTGGTGCGCCGCCGATCATGATCCGCACGCGCAAGAAAACCATCATTCCGCGCAGTCCGACGCAGATCGACTACATGAAGGCGTTGATCAGCCACGACGTGATCTTCGCGCTCGGTCCGGCGGGTACCGGCAAGACCTACCTCGCCGTAGCGCAGGCCGTAGCGCAACTGATCTCCGGTTCAGTACAACGCCTGATCCTGTCACGCCCGGCTGTGGAAGCCGGCGAACGCCTCGGCTTCCTGCCCGGCGACATGAAGGAGAAGGTCGACCCCTACCTTCGTCCGCTCTATGACGCGCTGTACGATTGCATGCCGCCCGAACAGGTCGAGCGCCGCATTGCGAGCGGCGAAATCGAGATCGCGCCCATCGCCTTCATGCGAGGGCGCACGCTCGCGGATGCCTTCGTCATCCTCGACGAAGCGCAGAACACCACGCCTGCACAAATGAAGATGTTCCTCACCCGCTTTGGCCAGAATAGCCGCATGGTGATCTGCGGTGACCCCAAGCAGGTCGACTTGCCCGGCGGTGTCGGCGCCAGCGGCCTGAACGACGCGGTACAGCGTCTCGAAGGGGTCGAAGGCATCGCAACGGTGCGCTTCAATACCGCCGACGTGGTGCGCCATCCAATCGTCGGACGCATTGTCGAGGCATATGAAGGGAAGGACGCTTGAGCGCGCCAATCCTTGAAATCGACATCGATCCGGTCTGGGGCGAGGAAACCGATTGGGAGGACCTCGCCAATCGCGCCGCTGAAGCCACGGCGCAGATCGCCGGCGAACTGGCGCACGAGAACCTGCTGGTCAGCCTCGTCATGGCCGATGACGAGGAAGTTCACGCGCTCAACAAGCAGTGGCGCGCCAAGGACAAGCCGACCAATGTCCTGTCCTTCCCGATGTTGAGTCGCGAGGAAGTCCTTCATGCAGCGCGGGATACCGACGCGCCTGGAATGCTCGGCGACCTGATCCTTGCGCACGGGGTGTGCACGCGCGAAGCGGCGGAAAAGGGCGTGTCGGTAGAGGTCCATGCCACCCATCTGGTAGTTCATGGCCTGCTCCATCTTGCCGGCTACGACCACGAACTGGGTGAGGCCGAAGCCGAGGAAATGGAGAATCTGGAGCGGAAGGCGCTTGCGCTGATGGGCATTGCCGACCCATATGCGGTCGAAGACTGAACAAGTGAGGGAATACGACAGTGCCCGAGGGCAATGGCTCCGCCGGCGACAGCCGGTCGGGAGACGGAGACAGTAGCAGTAGTCGCGCCCTGTGGCGCGCGATCAGGGCCTTCTTCAGAGGTCCGGACCACGATCAATCGCTGCGCGCACAGATCGAGGAAGCGATCGACGAGCACGAGGGCGAGGTCCATCAGGATAACAGCAGCAACGGCAACGGCGACCTTGTTCCGCTCGAGCGCCAGATGCTGCGCAACCTGCTTCACTTCAGCGAGCACGACGCCGATGACGTAGCCATTCCGCGCGGCGAGATCATCGCCGTGCCAGCCTCGGCGACGTTCGAGGAGATGGTCGCGTCCTTTGCCGAGCACGGCCACAGCCGCCTGCCCGTCTATGGCGAATCGCTCGACGAGATCGTCGGCATGATCCACGTGAAGGACGTTTTCGTCATCATCGCTGGCATGATGCTGTCGAACAAGCAGCCGCCCAAGGACTGGACGAGCCTGATGCGACAGCCTCTGTTCGTGCCGCAGGCCAGGGGCGCACTTGACGTATTGGCCGACATGCGCAGCCGCCGTACGCATCTTGCAGTGGTGATCGACGAGTATTCGGGCACAGATGGCATCATCACCATCGAAGACCTGGTCGAGGAAATCATCGGCGAGATCGAGGACGAACACGACGATGCGCCCGAAGAACTGCTCCGCAGGATCGATCCTGATACCTGGGATGCCGATGCGCGGGCAGAACTGGATGACGTCGCGGACACCGTCGATCCAAGGCTTGCGGAAGTGGAGGAAGACGTGGATACGCTCGGCGGTCTGGCCGTGGTATTGGCAGGCGAAGTGCCGCCTGTCGGTCGCGTGCTTGAACATGCCAGTGGTTGGCGGCTTGAAGTGACCGGAGGCGATGAACGGCGCCTCACCCGCCTCAGGCTGCATGCGCCACAGGCAGTGCTGGCCGAAGAAGAATAGGACGAAGAGATGATCCGCCGCCTGCCCCCACTGCGTTCGCTCGAGGCGTTCATTCGCGTCGTGCGCGCAGGCTCGGCCAAGACGGCGGCCGCGGAACTTGCGCTAAGTCCTTCGGCCCTGTCGCGTCGTCTCGGCGCGCTTGAGGATTTCATCGGCAAGCCGCTGTTCGAACGCAAGCATCAGGCGCTGAAGCTCACTGAAGAAGGCCAGCAGCTTTACGATGCCGTTGCTCCGCTGATCGACGAGATGGCAGACCGCGTCGATCGACTGATCGATACCGGCAAGGTCATGCGCCTGCGGCTTGGCGTCCTGCCGCTGTTCGGCAGCCAGCGCCTGTTTCCGCGCCTCGGCGAACTGCGCAAGCTTCATCCGCAGTTGCACATCGATATCGATTCAGGCCACGCCGCCGAGACCAAGCTTGGCGACACCATCGATGCCGCCATCGTCCTTTCGGAAGGGCCGGACGCCTCTCTGCATTCGGTGCGCCTTGATCACAACCGGGTCCACGCGATAACTTCGCGCGAATTGGCCGCCGAGCTTGGCGAGCGTCCCGATATAGCCAAGCTCTCCAAGCAAACCTTCCTTGTACATAATGACCTTCCCGCCAGCTTCGAGGCATGGAAGAAAGCGCTACACCTCGAAAAACTCGAACCGGCCGCGATCGATCACTTCGATTCCGGTCAGCTGATCCTCGAGGCAGCGGCGCAGGGTCTTGGCATCGCGATCATGCACGATGACCATTACCATCGCAGCCATGATTCCCGCCTCGCCCGGCTTTACGATATCGATGTCGACAGTCCCTATTCGTACTGGTTCGTATGCCGCCCGCGGGCGCTGCAATCGCGGCCGGTGCGCCTGTTCCACGACTGGATGCTGAAGGCAGGGCTTTGAGCGCCAGCCGCCGCCGCGCCGTTGCAGTGAAGATCCACTGCCCGATTTCTGCCCTGACACTCACTGCATTGCTCAATGGCGAGGGCGACGCGATCGAACGCGACCCCGCCGCAGCTGCCATGCTCGCCGTGATCCGCGCCGACAATCCCTTGGGTGACTTCAAGCTCTACAATGGCGTTTGCGAGATATCGCCGGGATGGGAAAGCTTCCAGCCCGGGCCGGACGCCAAGCCGACGATGGGAAGTGCGGGCGAGCGCCCCCTCTCGCCGACCGCGATCATTACGACCTACGCCGATGCGGACGCAGACCTCGCGCCCGCACTCGATGCGCTCATGGCTGCGCACCCTTGGGAGATACCGGTCATCGAACTGTCGGAGGTACAGCTACTGGTGCGCTGAAGAAGATCTTTGCCTCTTGTTCGATAGCTGGAGCCCTGCGCTACACGATCCGCTGGAGCGATCAGGTGCCGCATCTGACAGACTATTGGATCGAGCCATCCGATTGCCTGCCGCTACTGCCGGTCCTGCCCTCAATAGGAGAGCGCTACGAGTTGATGGAACTTTCGCGCTCGCCCGGCAACTCGCGCTGAGGGGCGGACGGGATCATCGGCCAGCTCAGTGCGCGCAAGCCAACGCCTCCACCACGTCCTCCAGCCGTGCCGGATCTCCCAGTGCGATGACGTGGCCGTCGGAACCTGCGTGCAAGGGATCGCCATTCCAGTCGGCCATCGTGCCACCGGCACCTTCGACAATTGGCACCAGCGCGGCCCAGTCGTGAAGCTTGAGGTTCGCCTCACAGACAACGTCGAGCTGCCCCGTGGCGAGCATGGCGTAGTTGTAGCAATCGCCACCCATCACCATGCGCCTGTGATCGGTTTTCGCAGCAAGGCCCATGAAGTGCCCGCCATCGTGGTCGTCGAAATAATGCGGCCCGGTCGTCGCCAGCGTGGCTTCCGACAGTTCACGACAGATTCGCGTCTGCACCGGTTTGCCGTTAAGCGTAGTCCGCTTGCCCATGGCACCGACCCAGCGCTCCCCGGTGATGGGCTGGTCCAGCACGCCGAGCACCGGAAACCCTTCGACCACCAGCGCGATCAATGTGCCGAAGATCGGACGGCCGGCCAGGAAACCCGCTGTTCCGTCGATCGGATCAAGCACCCAGCTCCGACCCGACGAACCGGCGGTCGAACCGAATTCCTCGCCAATGATGGTGTCGCGCGGCACCTCTGCCGTCAAGATGCGCCGCATGGCCTCTTCGGCCGCACGGTCAGCCAGGGTTACCGGCGTAGCGTCGCCCTTCCGCTCGGCGGCTACTGTGCGGAAGTGCGGGCGAATGGCCTCCGCCGCCGCGTCGGCGAGACGCATGGCAAGGGCGATGTCGTTTTCAAGCTTCATCCCCCGGCTCTGCCTGCTTTCAACCAATACGGTCAACCCGCAAGACCAGAATCGGCATTGGACAAATGTGCCTGCGCAATTTTAAGGAAGGCGTGACAAACCGCACGCATGAAAGGTTTTTGGGGCGCTAGACCTTCATGCACCGATTGTCTTGGGGGCACGCTAGATGAGTCGCAGCAACAGGCCGGGCGTTGATCGCGCGATAGTTTCGCCGATCGCCACGCGCGATGGCCAACCGATTTCCTACAGCCGGGCCCCGGCTCCCGACCTCGATCGCTGGATTGGAAGGCTCTACGTCACCATCGTCGGGACCCCGCCCGAACATCGCCTGGACTGTGGACTGTTGAGCGATTTCGCGTGCATCCGCATTCAGTTGCGCGGCAAGTGGGAGGCCACCACGGCGGATGGCTTGCGCACTTCCGAGCAAGCGGCAATGCTGTTCGGTCCACATTCTCGTCGGATGCCGATCAGCGTCACCGGCAGCTTCGTCAGCATCGGCATCTTCCTGCGACCTGGCGTCTGTCATGCGCTGCGGGGCCCGGACATTGCCACGCTGACAGACAGGCTGGCCACTTTCGCCGATCTGGGGATGCCGGAACAGCGCTGGCTAGACCTGTTCGATCCTGATGCGTCGCCGGAAGACTGGGTCAAGGCCATGGAATGCGAGATGCGCAGCCTGATCGCTGATCGCGCCGTGCGCGAGCCGGATCCGATTTCAGCCCACTTCGAGGCCGCCGCATTTGCCGATCCCACGATCAGCGTTGCACGGCTTGCCGAAAAGCTGGGCGTGACGCAGCGTCGGCTGGAAAGGATAGCTCACCGCGACTTCGGCATGCCACCCAAGCAGGTCTTGCGGCGTGCCCGCGCGCTCGACATGGCGAGTCACCTGCGCGGCGTGGCAGATCAAGAAGAGGCCGAGGCTATTGCCTTGCGCTATTATGACCAGAGCCACCTGATACGCGAATTCACCGCTCTGTTCGGGATGAGCCCGCGCCAGTTCGTCGACCGCCCTCAGCCACTTATGACGTTGGGCCTTGAAACACGGCAGGCCCGCAGGCTGGAGGAAATACGCAGGCTGGAACCCGGCGAGGTCAAGCCCTGGGAGTGACCAGCATTGCGCGCTTCCGCTTCACCACCTAGGCTCAGGCATGGCCAGGGCTGACCGTCTCGAACGTCTCGACAAACGCCGCTCCGAAATGGAAGCGGACTATCGCGCTGCGCTGATCCAAGCGCTTGAAGTGACCGCGGCGGGCAAGTGGGGCCTGTTCGATCACAACGCGGACAAGATAATGCGTGCCGCCACTGCACCGATTTTCGACAACCTCACCGAGATTGCCGACGAGATCGCTGAGGCGCGCGAGGCCTTGTTCATGGAGCCGTTCACCCTCCACGACGAGTTCATGGCTTCCCGCGGCAAGCCTCCGGCCAACGCTGTGGGCGAGCCGAAGCAGGCTCGCGCATGGCTGGAGCGCCTGAAAAACGGCTGACTTGCGGCAGGATCAGTCGAACAGGCTGGAAACCGAGCTTTCGTCGGCAATGCGGCGCACGGCCTCGCCGATCAGCGGGGCAATCGTCAGCACGCGGATGCGGTCGGAAGCGGCGGTCGCTTCGGTCGGCATGATCGTGTCGGTGATCACCAGTTCCTTGAGCGCGGAATTGCTGACGCGCGCCACTGCGCCGCCCGAAAGCACGCCGTGGGTAATGTAGGCCGAGACGCCCGCCGCGCCTTCGTCCATCAGTGCCTGCGCTGCGTTGCAGAGCGTACCGCCCGAATCGATGATGTCGTCAATCAGGATGCACATGCGGCCCTTGACGTCGCCGATGATGTTCATGACTTCGGACTGGCCGGGGCGGTCGCGGCGCTTGTCGACGATGGCGAGCGGCGCGTTGTTCAGGCGCTTGGCCAGCGAACGTGCACGGACCACACCGCCGACGTCGGGCGACACTACCATCAGTTCCTGCGTACCGTAGCGGGTCTGGATGTCGGCTGCCATCACCGGGGCCGCAAACAGGTTGTCGGTCGGGATGTCGAAGAAGCCTTGGATCTGGCCGGCGTGGAGGTCCACCGCCAGCACGCGATCGGCGCCTGCCTGCGTGATCAGGTTGGCAACGAGCTTGGCCGAGATCGGCGTACGCGGCCCGGGCTTGCGGTCCTGGCGGGCATAGCCGAAGTAGGGGACAACCGCCGTGATGCGCTTTGCCGAAGCACGGCGAAGCGCGTCGATGCAGATCAGCAGTTCCATCAGGTTGTCGTTCGCCGGGTAGGCGGTGGACTGGACGACGAAGACGTCCTCGCCACGGACGTTCTCGTGGATTTCCACGAAAACTTCCTCGTCAGCGAAGCGGCGCACGCTGGCGTCGGTCAGCGGCATTTCGAGATAGGCCGAAATGGCGCGGGCGAGCGGCAGGTTGGAGTTGCCGGCCATGATCTTCATTGCGTGCGATTCCCTCGGATTCGATCCCCAACGCGCCCTTAGCCCATGATGACAGCTTTGCAACTCTTGGCAGCCATGGGCGTTGCCGCCCAGCGAACAGTCCCTTAGGAGTTGGGCCATGGCCGATACGCTTCGCATCACCCTCGCCCAACTCAACCAGTCGGTTGGGGATCTTGCCGCCAATGTCGCGGCTATGCTTGCCGTGCGGGAGAGCAACCCGGAATCGGACCTGATCGTCTATCCGGAACTGATGCTGATCGGCTATCCGCCGGAAGACCTGATCATGAAGCCGGCCCTGATCGAGCGAGCTGCCACCGAACTCGAAAAGCTGGCCAAGGTCACTGCAGATGGCGGCCCCGCCATGCTCGTGGGCTCGGTTTTCGTCCGCGATGGTGACCTCCACAATGGCGTCGCCCTGCTCGAAGGCGGTCGCATCGCAGCCACCCGCTTCAAGTACGAATTGCCCAATTACGGCACGTTTGACGAAAAGCGCTATTTCATGCCCGGCCCCTTGCCGGAGCCCGTGCTGTTCAAGGGCGCGATGCTGGGCTTGCCGATCTGCGAGGATATCTGGCACCCCGACGTTTGCCGCCACCTCGCCGACCTCGGCGCCGAAATGTTCATCTGCATCAACGGCAGCCCTTACGAGATCGATAAGGACGTGCTGCGGATCGACGGCGTGGCCAAGCGCCGCGCGATCGATACCGGCATCCCGCTGGCCTACCTTAACCGCGTCGGCGGGCAGGACGAGATCGTGTTCGATGGGGCGAGCTTCGTCGTCGGCCCCGAAGGCGCGCTGTGGGTGCAGATGCCGGACTGGGAAGAATCCGTCGTCACCACCGTCTGGACCCAGACCGCTGTCGGCTCCGGTTCGCGCTGGCGCTGCGACCCCGGCGTCGATCACGAACTCGCCGAGCATCCCGAAGACATCTACTGCGCCATGGTCATGGCCCTGCGCGACTATGTAAACAAGAACCGCTTCCCCGGCGTTGTCCTTGGGCTGTCGGGCGGGATCGATTCGGCGATCTGCGCGGCCATTGCCGTCGATGCTCTTGGCCCCGATCGCGTGTGGTGCGTCATGCTGCCAAGCCGCTACACTTCGCAGGAGAGCCTCGACGACGCTGCGGGTTGCGCGCAAATGCTCGGCGTCCGGCTCGACACTGTGCCGATCGCTCCGGCTGTCGATGCCTTTGACGGCATGCTCGCCCCGGTGTTCACCGGCAAGCAGCCCGACCTTACCGAAGAGAACATCCAGTCGCGCATTCGTGGCGTGACCCTGATGGCACTGTCGAACAAGTTCGGCCCGATGCTGGTCACCACCGGCAACAAGAGCGAAATGAGCGTCGGCTACGCCACGATCTATGGCGACATGAACGGCGGCTACAACCCGCTGAAGGACGCCTACAAGACCACGGTCTTTGCCGTCTCCGAATGGCGCAACGCACATCGCCCGAAGATTGGCCTTGGTCCTGATGGCCCGGTCATGCCGCAGCGGATCATCACCAAGCCACCAAGCGCCGAGTTGCGCCCCGACCAGAAGGATTCGGACTCACTCCCGCCTTACGACGTGCTAGACGCGATCCTGCAGGGGCTGGTGGAGAACGAGAAGAGTGTCGACCAGATCGTGGCCGAAGGGCATGACCGAGCGACCGTCAGCCGCATCGAACGGCTGCTCAACATCGCTGAATACAAGCGGCGCCAAGCTCCCCCCGGCGTCAAGCTGGGCGCGCGCAATTATGGGCGTGACCGGCGTTATCCGATAACCCACGGTTTCCGAACCGGAACCTGACATCCTCCATCCCGTAGTTGTTTTGTCATTCAACTATCTGGGAATATTCACGAATGCGCAAAAGCTCCCGCCTCAAGGGAAGCGGCTATCTGGTGTCGAGCGTCAGCGTCGTGCTGCTCGGGGTGCCCGCGCTCAAGTCCGCCCAAGACGAGCCACTGATGCTTGCTTTCATGCTTGCCGGCATGCTGCTGTCAATCGTTGGCATGGCCCTTCGCTGGCGATCCCACCGCGTAGCGGCGACTAGGGAATAGTTGCGAACGATTCGCATTGACCTGAGCCAAGCTCATGTTAACTTGCGAATCGTTCGCAAGAAAGGATGTGCAATGCCTGCAGGCCAGTCCTCCACCCGCTACTCCGCCCTGATCGACAGCATGGCCCGCCCACAGGACGTGCGCGGCCTGTCGCTGAAGGGCCTGCACGTGACCATGGCGATGCGCCTGTGTGCACTGTTCGATGCCTCTGGCCGCGATCCCGTGCCCGACCTTGCCCAGCGCTACCGCTCCATCGAAGCGGCCTGCGCCGTCCACGGACTGGTGCAGACGATCAAGCAGGTCTGGCCCGAACCGTTCCTGGTCAACCGCCCCTGTTGTCTTGCCATGACGCCGGACGAGACCACCCTTGCAGCCCTCGCCCGCGCCGCCGTCTCGGGCAAGCGGGAAGCCTTCTCGGAAAGCATCGCGGGCTTTGTCCGCGCTGACCGCCACGAAGCGCTCTACAACGCGACGATCCATGCCGTGGCGCTGATACCCTAGAGTCCCCGGCCTTCCCCTTGCAGCAGCGGCGCGCTAGGGCAGCGCGCATGACCACGGTAACCCGCTTCGCCCCTTCGCCCACCGGCAAGCTTCATGTCGGCAACGTCCGCACTGCGCTCCACAACTGGCTTCTGGCGAAGAAGACCGGCGGCCGATTCCTGCTGCGCATCGACGATACCGATGCCGAGCGCAGCCGCGAGGAGCATGTCGATTCCATCCGTGCCGACCTTGCCTGGCTCGGCCTGACCTACGACGGCGAGGAGCGCCAGTCGCTGCGCACCGAGCTCTACGAGCGCGAGTTCCAGCGTCTGGTCGACGCGGGCCGCATCTACCGTTGCTACGAGACTGCACAGGAACTGGACCTCAAGCGCAAGATTCTGCTCGGCCGCGGCCTGCCACCGATTTACGATCGCGCCGCGCTCAAGCTGACCGAGGCGGACCACGCTGCGAAAGCCGCTGCGGGCGAAACCCCTCACTGGCGCTTCCTGCTCGATCACCAACAGCCGATTACCTGGGAAGACGGTATTCGCGGCCCCCAGAACTTTGATCCGCGGCAGATGTCGGACCCGGTGATCCGCCGCGCTGACGGCTCCTGGCTCTACATGCTCCCCTCGGCAATCGACGACATTGCCATGGGCATTACCGATGTGCTGCGCGGCGAAGATCACGTCTCGAACACCGCCACGCAACTTCAGATGTTTACCGCTCTTGGTGCCCGGCCTCCCCGGTTTGCCCATGAAGCGCTGCTGACCGGAAGCGAGGGCAAGCTGTCCAAGCGTCTCGGCGCATTGGGGATGGCCGATTTCCGCGAACAGGGCATCGAACCGGAGGCAATTGTCGCCTTGCTCGCCCGCCTTGGCACGTCCGATCCGGTCGATCCGTCACTCGATGCTGCTGCACTGGCTGAGAACTTCGACCTGTCCCGCTTCGGCCGCGCACCGGCCCGCTTCGACGAAGCCGACCTCCACCGCGTGAACGCCCAGATCGTTCACCGCCTGCCATACGCCCGCGTTGACCATCTTCTGCCCGAAGGCATGGGCCAAACTGCTTGGGATGCCATCCGCCCCAATCTCGCCCATATCGACGAGGCGAAGGACTGGTGGCAGGTCGTGACCGGACCGGTGACTGCGCCTGCGTTCGACGAGGAAACCCGCGCCTACCTGGCGCAAGCCGCCAAGGTTGCCATCACACTCGACTGGTCTGCCGAGCCGTGGCGCGCATTGACCAGCGCCCTCAAGGACAGCACCGGCCGCAAGGGCAAGTCCCTGTTCCTGCCGCTGCGTCAAGCGCTGACGGGCCATGACCACGGACCCGAAATGGCCGCCCTCCTGCCGCTGATCGCGCAGGACGAGGCAGTGCGGCGGCTGAAGTTTTAATTTCCAACCCGCTCGTCCTGAGCCTGTCGAAGGACGCTGGCATTGCGCCGGATGCTTCGACAAGCTCAGCATGAGCGGGCTCAAGTCAATCATTGACAAGCACGGCGCCAATGAAAAAGGGGCGGCAGCCGTCAGGCCCCGCCCCTCTTTTCTTGACCAGCAGTCCAATCAGGCAGCGACGACCTTCGCTTCCTTGATCACGCCCGGGTTCGCCGGCGGCTCACCCTTGGGCAGCGCGTCGATCAGGTCCATGCCGCTCTCGACCTGGCCCCACACGGTGTACTGCTTGTCGAGGAAGCGTGCATCGTCAAAGCAGATGAAGAACTGGCTGTTCGCCGAATGCGGATAGCTCGTGCGAGCCATCGAGCACACGCCGCGGACGTGAGGTTCATCGTTGAATTCGGCCTTGAGGTCTGGCTTGCTCGAACCGCCCATGCCGGTGCCCTGCGGGCAGCCGCCCTGCGCCATGAAGCCCGGAATCACGCGGTGGAACTTCACGCCGTTGTAGAAGCCCTCGTTCGCCAGTTCCTTGATGCGCTCGACGTGGCCGGGGGCCAGATCGGGACGCAGCTTGATCACGACATCGCCGGAATCGAGCGTGAGGACCAGTTTTTCGTCAGCCATTAGTCGCAATCCTTGCTTGTTTGCGCGCCGATATAAGGCTTCCGAAAATAAAGTCACGCATAGGTCTGCCGACTGGTTGCAATTGCCGCATCAGCCGGTAACCCGCCCCTATGGAGCGCGACGACGACATCATCGACAGCCTGCTCCCCGACGTGGACGATGCGCCCGCGCCGGCCGAACCCTCGCGCAATTCCGAAAGCCTTGACGAGGAGGACAATACCCTTCGCCCCAGCTTCGTCCGCCGCGTCGCCGAGGCACTCGAAGCCGGTGACGACGAGACCGTCTACAATCTTGTCGAACCGCTCCACCCGGCCGATATCGCCGACCTTTTCGAGCTGATCGACCAGGATGACCGCGTCAAGCTGGCCCGGGCGATCAACGACCTCATGGGCGGCGAGGTTCTTGCCGAGCTCAACGATCACGTCCGCGAACTGCTGGTCGAAGAGCTCGAGCCCGAGGAAGTCGCCGACCTAGCCGAGCAGATGGAGACGGACGACGCCGTCGCCCTGATCGAGGACCTCGACGAGGAAGACCAGCAGGCCGTCCTGGCCGAGATGGAACCGGAAGATCGCGCCGCGATCGAATCCGCGCTGTCCTATCCGGAAGAAACCGCCGGCCGCCTGATGAGCCGCGATCTTATCGCGGTGCCCGAGGCGATGACCGTCGGTGACCTGATCGACTACCTGCGCCGCGACGACGAATTGCCCACCGAATTCTGGGAAGTGTTCATCGTCGACCACAAGCATCATCCGGTCGGCACCTGCAGCCTTTCATGGATCCTGCGCGCGCCGCGGAGCGTTCCGCTGGCCGACGTGATGAAGCGCGACCAGACGCTGATCCCGGTCTCGATGGATCAGGAAGAAGTCGCGCTGCGCTTCCAGAAGTACGCGCTGATTTCAGCCGCGGTGGTGGACGAAAGCGGCCGCCTCGTCGGCCAGATCACCGTCGACGATATCGTCCACATCATTCAGGAAGAGGCGAGCGAGGACATCCTGCGCCTGTCCGGTGCCGGCGATGGCGACATCAACGAACCGATCCTGCTCACCGTTCGCACCCGGCTGACCTGGCTGGTGGTGAACCTCGGCACGGCGCTGGTTGCCGCCTCTGTCGTCGGCATGTTCCAGGGCGCCATCGCCCGCTTTGCCTTGCTCGCGGTGCTGATGCCGATCGTGTCGGGAATGGGCGGCAATGCCGGAACGCAGACACTGGCTGTGGTCGTGCGCGCGATTGCCACCAATCAGCTGACCAGTTCGAACACGATCCGCATGATCCTGCGCGAGTTGCGAATCGCGGCCACCAACGGCGCTGCGCTGGGTATCCTGATCGGGCTGGGCACGGGCCTCCTGTTTGCCAACCCGCTGCTCGGCGCGGTCATTGGCTCGGCGATGGTCATCAACAACCTTGTGGCCGGCCTTGCCGGTATTCTTGTTCCGGTCACGCTTGATCGGCTCAAGGTGGATCCGGCTGTCTCTTCGGCCGTATTCGTGACCATGGCGACCGATGTCATGGGCTTCTTCTCGTTCCTCGGCCTCGCCGTGCTGAGCGGCCTTGCCTGATCCGGAAGAAGTTTCATGCCCCTGCACATGACCAAGGTGGCCTACGGCGCCCAATCACTGGCCGAGATCCACGAATGGTTCTCGGACACCGGCCGTCGCGGTGGCGCGAAAGTTGCCTATCTCACCACGCGCAACCGCCCGAAGCGCGCCGAGGAAATGATCGGCGGCTCGCTTTACTGGATCCACAAGCATCAGCTTGTCGCGCGATCGGAGATCGTCGGTTTCGAGGAAGCCGAAGGCGGCCGCACCAACATTGTCGTCAGCACCCGCCTGATCGATGTCCACCCCAAGCCCCGCCGCGCGCATCAGGGCTGGCGCTATCTCGAAGAAGCAGATGCCCCGCCCGATCTGGGTGACGGAGAAGCGGGCGAAGTCCTGCCCGCCCAGATTGCTTCGGAACTCGCCAAGCTTGGATTGGTCTAGGCTTTCCCGGCCGCTTCGCGAGCCAGGACCTTGCGGATCAGGTCGCTGTAGACTTCAGGCTCCTGCGCGCCGGGCACAATCAACTTGCCGTTGATTACCACCGCCGGCACGCCTGTGACGTTCCAGTCCCAAGCCTGCCGCTCCTCGGCGGTGACGATCGCATCGATCTGCGGGTCGATCATCGCCTGCAGCGCGTTAAGCCGTGGCAGGCCGACGCTCTCTGCAACCTCGGCCAGCACTTCCGGGTCAGACACGTTGCGCCGCGCCTGAAAGTGCGCGTCGAACAGCGCGCGTTTGAGCGCCTGCTGACGCTCCGGCCCGAAAGCACGCAGGGCCCAGGTCAGTAGCCGGTGCGCCATCCGCGTGTTCCACATCATCGCGGGTGGAGCATCACCTTCGCCGGTGTAATCGAACGAATAGCCCGCGCGCTCGGCGGCCTGCCGCAAGGTTTCGCGCACGCCTGCCGACTGCTCTGCCGTGCGGCCATACTTGCGCTGGATATGCGCGGCTTGCTCCTCGCCTTCCTCGGGCATGTCGGGGTTGAGCTCGAACGGATGGAAGCGCACGGTCGCATCCACTTCGCCGTCCATGCTGGCCAGCGCCTTGTCGAGCTGCTTCAGCCCGATCACGCACCACGGGCACATCACGTCCGACCAGATGTCGAGCGTGACATTTGCAGGCGCGCTCATTGCGACAACCACCACTTGAGCAGGTGATGCGCCACGGCGAACGGCGGCGGCGCAATGAAAGCGCCGTCCTCGGCACCACTCATCGCATAACGGACTTCCTCGCGGGTGAACCACCGCGCGTCATCGAGTTCGGTCGCGTCGATGGTGATTTCCCGCTGCGTGGTGAAGGCGTGGCAGGCAATCATCAACGACGAAGGGAATGGCCAGGGCTGGCTCGCCACATAGCGCACCTCATCTACCTTCACCCCTGCCTCTTCCTGCACCTCGCGGCGAACCGCGTCCTCAAGGCCCTCCCCCGGCTCGACGAAACCCGCCAGCGCCGAATAGCGCCGGGGCGGAAAGCGTGGCTGACGGCCGAGCAGCAGTTCGCCCTCGCACTCGACCGTCATGATTGTCACCGGATCGACACGCGGAAAGTGTTCGCTCTTGCATGCCTCGTTGCTGCAGGTACGTTGCCAGCCGCCCTTGGCCAGCCTCGTCGCCGATCCGCAGCGAGCGCAGAAGCGGTGCCGCGCATGCCAGTCGACCAGGCTGCGCGCTCCGCCATAGATCGAAAGGTCGCCCGTCGAGAGTGATCCCATCGCCGCCCACAACCGTGGATTGGGCGGTGCAACGCTTCCGACGATCGCCGGCGTCACCTGTGCAAAACAGCCGCGTCCATCTTCGCTCAGACCAAGGAACACCAGTTCCGCCTCTGGATCGGCATCGGCCAGCGTGCCCCAATCCAGCCCGCCGTCGGGCGCGATCACCGGATCGATCCCTTCCAGCCGCAGCAGCCGCGCGCGCCAGTTCATCAGGCTGCCCAGCTTGTCCGCATCGCCACGAATGTGATCGGCGCGGTCGAGTCCGCCGCCAGCAAATGCAATCGTCGTGTCCATCAGGCTGCGGCCTTCTTCCCCGTTACGTCGGCCAGCACGGCCTTCGCGAATTCCCTGTGCACCGGATAGGCATCTGACGGCATGTATTGAGTATAGACTCCCGCCCGCAGCCCGACCCGGTAATTGACGAAGCCCACAGTGCCTGCCGCCCCGGCCCAGCCATAGGTCCCGGCATCCTCGCCCAGCCCCACCGAACCGCCGGCGCCAAAGCCGTTGCCCTTGATAAAGGCCTGCGACAGGTCTGTGCCTGCCGGCAGGAGATTGCTGGTGCCGAGGCGCACGGCAGTCTCGCTCATCACCTGCCTGCCATCGATCCGCCCGAAGCCCAGCAGCATTCGCAGGAATCGGTCATAGTCGCGAGGGCTTGAAACCAGCCCTGCCCCGCCGAACGGATAGGGCGGCTGATCGAGATAGATCGAAGCCTTGGCTGGATCGATCGGCAGCAAGGCACCCCCCACCGCGGCGTAGTTCGTGGTCAGCCGCCCCACTTCGCTCTCGGGCACGCGGAACCAGGTCGAGGTCATGCCGCAGGGGGCGAACAGCCGCTCGGCCAGAAACACGTCGAACGGCTTGCCCGATGTCACTTCGATCACCCGCCCCATCAGGTCGAGCGCAACCGAGTAACTCCACACCGAACCCGGCTCATAAACCAGCGGCATCGCTGCCAGAACGTCGGCGAACTCGGCCAGACTGCCCAGCGGCTTGGGTGAATCCATGCCCGGCAGGCGCATCCGACTGGCCTGCCCCGGCACCAGCCCCGCGTTGACGTAGGCGTCCTTGATCGGCCCCTTCTGGATGATCGAATAGCCAAGCCCCGCCGTATGCGTCAGCAAGTGCCGCACCGTGATCTGCGTCTTGGCCGGACGCAGATCGGTCATCGAACCGTCGGGCGTGACCTGCACCTGCATCTTGCCGAATGCCGGCAGCAGGTCGGCAATCGGCTGGTCGAGCCGGAGCTTGCCTTCGTCCACCAGCATCATCGCCGCCATGCCGGTGATCGGCTTGGTCATCGAATAGATGCGGAACAGGCTGTCCATGTTCACCACTGGCGCCATCCCCTTGGCCAGAGTGCCACGGGCGATATCCATCGGCGCCTCGCTCGACCCCCAGCCGAGCGCCGCGATCATGCCCGGCAGCTTGCCTGAAGAGACATAGCCATCGAGCATTCCCGTCACAGTGGGAAAGCGCGCCTCCGCCGCGACGCTCGCCCATGCCATCCGCGGCAGAGCCATGCTTGCGGCGACCAAACCGAGCGACCCGATGAACCCGCGCCGCGAAACCGAAACCTGCTGCATTGCTCAGTCTGTCCTTCCAGCGACGGCCAGCCGCGCCGCCTTGGCGAACACGGTCGGCAATCCGGCAGCCTCGATTGTCTCGACCGGCCACCATTCTCCCTCCGGCAGACTAACCGCTTGCGGCTGAACCGGAAGCATCAATTGCAATTCGAGATCGAAATGCGTGAAGCCATGGCGGACCACCCCGCCCGGCCGCCACTCTCCCTCCAGGCCGTCCGGACCGTCGCCATTGGCTGACCAGCCATCGTCCGGAAGCGCCCGCATCCCGCCCAGCATCCCGCGCCCGGGCCGACGCACCAGCAGGACCTTGCCATCGCGCTCCACCCAATAGACCCGGCCGGTCCGAACCGGCTTGGCCTTCTTCGCCGCCTTCACCGGCAGCCGCTCGGGCGAACCTTGCGCGTAACCACGGCATCCCTCGCGCAATGGACACAGCATGCAGCGCGGAGACCTTGCCGTGCAGATCGTCGCGCCCAGATCCATCATCCCTTGCGCAAAGTCCCCGGCGCGCTCCTCCGGTGTCACCTGCCCCGCCGCAAAACGGATTGCCGCCTTACCCGCAGGGAGGGGTTCGTCGATCGCGAACAGCCGCGCCACCACCCGCTCGACGTTGGCATCGACCACCACTGCGCGGCGCCCGAACGCGATCGCGGCAACGGCAGCAGCAGTGTATTCCCCCAGTCCCGGCAATTCGCGCAAGCCCGCCTCGGTATCGGGAAAGTTCCCGCCGCGCGCCGCCACGGCCCGTGCGCAGGCCAGCAGATTGCGGGCGCGGGCATAATAACCGAGGCCCGCCCACGCTGCCATCACATCGGCATCGTCGGCCGCTGCCAGATCTCCCACCGTCGGCCAGACCTCGGTGAATCTGGAATAGTATGGCCCCACCGCCGCCACGGTCGTCTGCTGCAACATCACTTCGGACAGCCAGACCCTGTAGGGGTCCTGCCGCTCCTCGCCTGGAAACCGTCGCCATGGCAGGCGACGGGCGTTGACATCGTACCACGCCAGCAGAAGCGGGGCGATTGCCTCCGGATCGAATGACTTTGCGGCTTCCTCTCTGGCTTGCATCGCGCACCTATGGCATGGCGCGAAGCGATATGGAAAGCACCCCTTCGGACGCGCCGAAACGCAAGAGCGCCCGGTCCACCAAGACCGAGGCGGGCAAGCTCTACGAGCGCCCCAGGGGCGGCGAAGCGCGCCAGATCGCCGATCTCATGCCCGCCATCGGCCGCACCGCCTTCCGCCGCTTCGGCTTCGTGCAATCCAGCGTGGTCACCCGCTGGCCCGAGATCGTGGGTGAGCGGCATGCGCGCCACTGCATGCCCGAATCGATCCGCTTTCCCCCGGGCGAGAAATCCGAAGGCATCCTGCAACTGGTCGTCAGCCCGGCACATGCGCCGCTGATCCAACACGTCACGCCCGAAATCATTGACCGGGTGAACCGCTTTTTCGGCTACAATGCCGTAGCCAAGGTAAAGATACGGCAAGGCGCCGTTCAGGCACCAAAGCCCAAGGAAGCACCGCGTGCGGCGCCTCCCTCGCTGAAGCCGATACCGATGGAACTGGGGGATTCGCTGCGCGATATCGGCGATCCTGAACTGCGTACGGTGCTGGAATCGCTGGCGCGCAGTCTCGATAGTGCAACCGGGGGGAAGAAGATCGGATGATCCGCAAGTTTGCAGCAGCAGCAATCGCCGCCGCAGCGCTCGTCGCAACGGGAGCTTCGGGGCAGGCCGCCAAAAAGCCTGCACCGCGCCCGGCAGGCGGCCTCAACTGGGCCGTCACCGGCTCCATCACGGCTGAAGGCCATCACGTGCTCGGCAACCCCGCCGCCAAGCTGCGCCTGATCGAATTCGTCAGCTACACCTGCCCGCACTGCTCGCATTTCGAGACTGAGTCCGAAGGCCAGCTCAAGATCGGCATGATCGCCCCCGGCAAGGGCGCGGTTGAAGTGCGCAATTTCGTGCGCGATCCGGTGGACATGACCGTGGCGCTCATCACCAATTGCGTGCCTGCCAACCGCTTCTTCCAGTTGCACACTGCCTTCATGCGCCTGCAGCCGCAGTGGATCGGCCCGCTTTCGAACGCTACCGCAGCACAGCGCCAGCGGTGGACAACCGGCCCCTTCGCCACCCGCACCCGCGCCATCGCCAGCGACTTCAAGTTCTACGAATTCATGGCAGCCCGAGGGATGGACCGCCAGGCCATGGACCGTTGCCTGTCGAACGAGGCGCTGGCCAACAAGCTTGCCCAGCGGACCAATGACGCTGCCGAGAAGCTCGGCGTCACCGGCACCCCCAGCTTCATGATCGATGGCATCCTGCTCGCAGGCACACATGACTGGGATTCGCTGCGCCCGCAAATCCTCGCGCGGATGGATTGAGGAAGTTTCATATTTCGGGCCTCATGGGCCCCGGCCTGCGCCGGGGCGACAAGCAACAAGGCCATTCATATCTCCGTCGCCCCGGCGCAGGCCGGGGCCCATGACCTCTCGATCAACCGCCATCCACAACCCCACCGCACACCCCCTTCAAACCCCGGCAACAATCCGCTAGCGTCCTTCCAAACCGCCAGAAAACGGGAATATCCAGACGATGAAACTCGCCCGCGCGCTCCTGCTTGCCACCCTTCCGTTGACGCTTGGCCTTGCCGCCTGTGACAAGAAGGACGCCGCTGCCGGAGGCGAGATTGCCAGCGCAGAGCCGATTGCCAAGGTTCCTGCGCCTACCGGCCAGTCGTGGACCGAAACTTTCTCGGTCACGCCCGAAGGCGGTTACCTGATGGGCAATCCCAACGCCCCGATCAAGCTGATCGAATTCGGCGCGCTGTCGTGCTCGCACTGCGCGGAATTTTCGGAAAAGGGCTTCCCCAAGCTGCGCGATGAATACATCGCATCGGGCCGCGTTTCCTATGAACTGCGCCTGTTCCTGCTGAACGCGCTCGACATGCCGGCGGTGCTGCTGGCCACGTGCGGCGCCCCCGAAGCTGTGATTCCGCTGTCGGAGCAGTTCTGGGCCTGGCAACCCAACATGTTCACCAACCTGCAGAAGGACGAAGCCGCCTTCCAGCAGATCCAAAACCTTCCCGCTGACAAGCGCTTTGCCGGCATTGCCCAGCTCGGCGGCATGAGCGAATTCTTCGCCTCGCGCGGCATTGCGGCCGCTCAGGGCTCGTCATGCCTGGCTGACAGCGCCAAGGCCACAAAGCTTGCCACCACCAACGAACAGTGGAGCAAGGAGTTCGACATCACCGGCACGCCGACCTTCTTCCTCAACGGCAGCAAGACCGGCGTTGCCAGTTGGCAGGAACTCGAACCGCTGCTGCAGAAGGCTGGCGCCCGCTAAGGGGGCCGAGACGGGTCGGGGGGCCTGATCGGTGCAATTCAAGCGCTTGAAACTCTCCGGTTTCAAGAGCTTCGTCGAACCTGCCGAACTGCGCATCGAACCTGGCCTCACCGGCGTCGTTGGCCCCAACGGCTGCGGCAAGTCGAACCTTCTCGAAGCCATCCGCTGGGTCATGGGCGAAAGCTCGCCCAAATCCATGCGCGGCGGCGGCATGGAAGACGTGATCTTTGCCGGGACCGCAACCCGCCCGGCCCGGTCCTTTGCCGAAGTCCTGCTCACCGCCGAAACCGATCCTGACGGGCCATTCGGGGCAGAGCTTGAAGTCATCCGCCGCATCGAGCGCGGCGCAGGCAGCGCCTATCGCGTCAACGGAAAGGACGTTCGCGCCAAGGACGTGGCGCTGGTCTTTGCTGACGCAGCAACTGGCGCGCACAGCCCGGCCTTGGTCAGCCAGGGCCGGATCGCCGCAGTAATCGCCGCCAAGCCTGCCGAACGTCGCATGATGCTCGAAGAAGCGGCCGGGATTGCGGGCCTCCACGTGCGGCGCCGCGATGCCGAACAGAAGTTGCGCGCAACCGAGGCAAACCTGACGCGGCTTGAAGACATGCTGGCAGGCCTCGAAAGCCAGATCGGCACGCTCAGGCGGCAGGCCCGCGCGGCCGAGCGTTATCGCGCCGTCAGCGAGAAGATCCGCCTCGCCGAAGCCCGCCTCGTCTTCGCCCGCTGGCGCGATGCAGCCGCCGCCGCCGATGCTGCACGCAAGCAGGCCGTCGCGGCCGAGGAAGCAGTGAAGCGGGCTACCGACCTCGCGCAAGCGGCCCAGAAAGCCCAGCACAAGGCTGCTGCAGCCTTGGCCGAGGCGCGGGACGAACTGTTCGACCGGCGCCAGGACGCCGCAGCCCACGGCCAGCGCATGGCCTCGCTCACGGCGCAGCTCGAAGCGGCTGAGCAGCGGGTCAAGGACATCGATCGCCAGCTGACCCGGATCGAGGAAGACCGCGCCAGCGCGGATCGGCTGACCGAAGATGCCGCCGCCGCGATGGCGAAACTGGAGCAGGACCTCACCGCAGCCGAGGACTCGCTTGCCGCCGATAGCGAACGTCGCCCCACGCTGGCCGCAGCCGTGGACGACGCCGATCGTTCCGCCCGTGCAGCCGAAGTCGCCCTCGCTCAACGTGTGGCGGAGCAGGCCGGGATCGATGCCGAATGGCGCGTGGCCGAAGCAGCCGTCGCCGCTGCGCGCCAAAGGCTGACCCGGCTCGATGGCGATGCCGCGCGCTTGACCCAGCAGGCCGAAGCGCTTGCCCGCGAAGCCGATCCGGCTGCGCAGATTGCCGAGGCGGAAGCAAAGCGCGCGGCCGCCGCGGAGGCCATCGCGTCTGCCGAGGGACGCCGCGCGGACCTCACCGGCCAGCGCGAAGACCTGTCCGCCCGCCGTGACGCTACCAGCAATGCGTTGGCCCAAGCCCGCGCCGATCTTGCCGGGATCGAGCGTGAAGCCGACGCGCTCGCCCGCGACAAGGCGGCGCGGGAGAAAGCGCGCTCCGCCAAGGGCTTGGGCCAGTCTGCCATTGCCGGAACCCGCGCTGCTCCAGGCTACGAGCGCGCCTTGGCCGCCGTGCTCGGGCGTGACGCCTCCGCTCCGGTGGGTGCGGCCCCGGCCACTGCGGAGGGGCGCTTCTGGACAGGTGCGCAAGTGCCTGAGCCACTTGCGGATTCGCTGGCCCATCACGTCCCCCAGTGCCCGCCCGAACTGTCAGCGCGCCTCGCTTTGGTTCGCGTCGTCGATGCCGACGAAGGTCAGGCGCTCGTCCCCGGCGAATGGCTGGTGACAAAGGCCGGGCACTTGCGCCGCTGGGACGGATTCATCGCGCGGGGCGAAGGGGCCGCAGAAGCCGCTGCGCTTGAGGCCGAGAACCGGCTGGCGGAGTTGCAGGCGCTCCTGCCCGAGCGGCGCGCAGCGGTCTTGTCTGCCGAGACCGCGCAGGAAGAGGTTCGCGCCAGGCTCTCGGAGGTGCAGGGCGAACTCACGCAAGTGGAACGCGCGCTCTCTGCCGCTGCGGATGCCGAGCGTATGGCACTGCGGGCATTGGATGCCGCAGAGGCAGCGCGGGCGCGGCTCGAACAGCGCAAGGCGGAACTGACGCGGGCGCAGGAAGAGCTTTCGGATCAACGCCTTGCGGCCCAGGCGGAAGTGACGGCGGCTGAGGACAAGCGCAGCACCCTGCCCGATCCGGCGGCGGGCCGGGCGGCGCTGGAAGCGGCGCGCGCGCGCAACGACGCGGCCCGCGTCACCCTGCAATCCGCCACCGCCGCTTCGGCCGCGCTCGAACAGCAGATCGCCGCGGGCAAGGAGCGGCTGGCGGGCCTCAAGGGCGATATCCGTGCCTGGCAGGCCCGTGCCGGCGATGCCGCCAAGCGCCTGGCCGAGATGACCGGGCGGCGCGAGGAGCTGGAGACCGAGCGCGCGATCTCTGCCGCCAAACCTGCGGGGCTGATTTCCGAGATAGAACAGGGCGAGGGAATCCGCGCGAGGCTCACTCTCCAACTCTCCGAGGCAGAGCGGCAACTCTCCGAGGCGGAAGGCCAACTCTCCCAGGCAGAGGCCACACTCTCGACCGCAAACGAGGCGCTCGCCACGGCCCGCGAAGGTCGCGCCGGGGCATCGGCTCGTGCCGAGAACGAAGACGCCCGCCGACAGGAGATGGCGGCCATTTCCGGCGAGCGCCTCGTTTGCGGTCGAGAGT